>CAZPZL010000147.1:0-6635 GCA_964590925.1 uncultured Granulicella sp. | reverse complement strand
ACGCATTGCGCGACATTCGCAGCAACGTGGAAGACACCATCTTTCACTACACCATCAGTGGATACTCGTCTGGCTATCCTGGCACCATTCTGAACTTTCCCGCGGAGACTACCGGATTCGTCTACTCCAATAGCGACGGCTCGCTGAATCGCATCAACTACTCCACCGAATCCGCTCTCGGTTCGGTCGGCACCTTCCAGTCCGGCGCCGGAGCGATCGCAGTACCCCAATCGTTCGGGCACTACTACGGAGCTGAGGAGAACGCTGGCGTGTTGGAGATATCCGACAACATCGCTGGAGGCGGCTATGCGCTGAACCTGCCCAACGTCTTCAAGGTGATGGCCAACTCGGGAGACACGGTTGCGCTGGCCATGGTGCGCAACTCCAACATGCTGTACCGCGTCTTCAAGCTGAACCAGAACCAATACAGCACATCTACGCTGGCCATCGCAGCCACCGGCGCAACCGACTGCGAACCATCCGTGCTTCCGGTCTACTGTGTGGTTGCAGTGCCAGGGAACTACGACGAGCCGATCAATGCATACTTCTCACTGGATGGAAACAGCGTGTATGTACTCAATTGCGGTCCAGAGTGCGGTGGTAGGACCGCCAGTGTTACCCAACTTTCGCTTGGCCCACTGAACGAAACTGTCATTCCCAGTTCGCCCACACAGCCCAGCCCACAGATAGCCAACATTCCAGTCCCCGGCGGAGTTACCGAGGCGCTCTCAGATGGAACCACGCTGTATCTGGCAGGGCAGCAGCTCCAGTCGGACGGAAACTTCGAGGGCTTTCTGACGACCGTGAACCAAACAACGAACACCATCACAAGTAAAAACCCCATTGCCGATGGCAACCACTCCAAACTGTTGTTTGCTGACAACAACACTCTTTGGATCGGCTCACAGTTCTGCGCCAACGGCGAACGAGCCGCGCTGGGCTTGAACTACAACTGTCTTACGATGGCCGTGCTCAGCGGGTCCGTATCGGCTCCCATTGTCTCGAACTCGGTACAGGTTTTGCCCAACGTAACACCGGGTTCTGCAACTGCTGTGGTTCCCTATCCCAATCAGGACAACAACCAGTACTATTACGGCAGTCTAACAGGCCTTTGCTGGGTTCAGAACTTCAACAAGGTCTATACAGCTTACGGCGGTCAGGTTCACATCTTTAGCACGGTCGATGGTTCGGAAATCGACAACCAGTACGTCACGGTACAAGGCACAGCACTTGATGTCGCCTACATGGACGCCCTCTCTGACGGGGCCAACTAGTTCACTGTCCACTTGATGGTATACAAAAGTGGTCGCCCCATCCTTGCGTACTTATGCTTGCGCAAGGGTGGAATCGAATAAATTCTAGAGTTCTAATATCAGTTTATCTCCCTCAGTTCTACTGTGCGCACAACCTACCTTCTACTGAGGCGTGCTAGATCGCGCAGATACTGCTTCAGCGGTCGCGCGGGACGGCCCCAAAATATATCACCCGCCCCACGCACTTTCTTGTGACTTAACACACCTGCACCACCACCCAGAATTACGCCCGGTCCGATATGTGCGTGTTCTCCCAGGCCAACCTGTCCACCTAGAATCGCTCCATCCTCAATGACGCACGAGCCGGATATACCAGTCTGCGAGGCGATGACAACGTTGCGTCCAATGATACAGTTGTGCGCGATGTGAACCAGATTGTCGATCTTTGTTCCCGAGCCAATACGCGTCTCTCCCAGCGCGCCACGGTCGATGGTGGAGTTGGCGCCGATCTCTACATCATCCTCAATGGCCAGTGTTCCCTGCTGAGGAAATGCAATGTACTCGCCGGTAGAGGAATTGCGTGCGTAGCCAAATCCGGTGGCTCCAAGAACTGCTCCGGCCTGCACGATAACGCGATTTCCCAGCGTCGTTCCTGAGTAGATGGTGACGTTTGCAAGGATCTGGCACTCGTCGCCAATAACTACGCCATCGCCGAGAACAGCGTGCGAATCAATACTGCTTGCCTGCCCAACGAGCACGTTGGCGCCAAGGACCACTGTGGGATGAATGCACGGGGCGGATGCAGGTTGCTGACGCGAGCGAAGAAAGCGCGCCGCAAGCGCAAACGCATAGCGGGGATCGGCAACCGCCAGCAGCCGCTCGTCCTCGCTGGACGTCCGCAGCGCAGATTGGGTGAGAATTGCACCCGCAGACGATTGCAGCGCGGCGGCAAGCGTTGTCTCATCGGTGGCAAAAACCAATGAAGAATGCGTCGCTGCCTGGATGCTCGACACGCAATCAATTTCAAATACGGTAAGCGGCGCGCTCGCGCCAACCAACTTCGCAATCTCGCCAATCGTCGCCAAAGTCTTCTCCTCGCGCGCTTCCTAGAATCTCACACTCGTGGCAGCAGTAGCTAAAGCAGTCACCGGGACAATGCTCGCATAAGAAACCAGCGAGGGAGCATTGGTCAGCACCAAAGTCCGCGGAACCAGGCTAAGCAGAGCCTCTCGCTCGATATTGCGCTGGTCTCGTAGTCGAGTGGTGACGCGGTCGAGATCACTGTCGTTGTAGCCCGGATGACAGCATATCTCGTAGGTCCCTTCCGCCGGAAGCGCGCCTAGAATCTCCGCCAATGTCGCCGCATAAAACTGCCCCGTAGTCGAGATGCCAACCGTACCATCTGTGGAGCGGATGCGCTCTTTATGAGCCTGAAGAGTGGACTCGAAACGAGAGCGCAGCCCGCCGAGCAACCGAATGGCGAGCCGACGCGAACCGCTGCCGTGGCCCAACGCGAACGACCACTTCGGCTCGAAGGGGCAACGAACCGCGCGAACGCCACAGAGCTCTGCGGCCTGCAAGAGAGGTCGTGCTATCAAGGGGAACAGGTGCGTGTGCTTGTGGGTGTCGATGTGTGTGGGCTGAACTCCGGCACGCTTTAGCCTATCGATCTGCGCGATAGCCTCACGAGCAACCTCTTTTTCGTCAATTTTTCCCAATAGAATCGCACGCGCAATCGCACCCAGGGTGGGACGAAAGCTCTTTCCGTCGGAGCCAAGAAGAGTGGGAATAGATTCGGGCGGGGCAACGGGTATGCCGTCGTTCAGCACAATGTGGCAGCCAACGCCGAGTGCGGGGTGCGCACGGGCGATTTCGATCGCGTCGTCGAAGGCCGCGCCGTTGGCCATAAGCGTTGTCGAAGTCAGTACGCCTGCCGAGTGCAGCTCGGCGATAGCACGGTTGATTCCGCGCGTGAGGCCGAAGTCGTCAGCGTTGAGGATGAGACGCGCGGGCATGGCTACGGGACGATCTTCTCGGTAGATGTGGCTACAACGTCTGCTGGCGCATATGCCAGCAGGAATTTTTTCAGGTCGTAGCCTGCAAGCTGTGCAGCCTTGCGCGCCGAAGCGACGACATCTTCGATTGCGGCGATACCAATCGAGTGCGTCTCGTTGGGTTGTATTGATTCCGTCCGTGCGATCTCCAGCAGGACTGGGATCTGTAGCCAGGTAAGCAGTTCCTCAAACTGTTGCTTGTTGAAGTAAGTAACGCCCGCAGCCTGATTGACGCCAGCGAGCCAGCGCAGATCGGGATCGGCCCAGAGCGCTTCCGAGTGAATTGCATCGGGCGCAAGCGCAGTCGGTGAGAGCAAAGCGCGAACCTGCGCGGCGGCCTGCCAACCGGACTCGCCAGCCATACCCATCGATGCAAAGAGGTCGGCAAGTGCGTGTCGCAACAGAAGGCGGTCGAAGAGCTCGACGCGATCGCCGTTTGGCGTGCAGAACGCAGGTATGCTGCGCAGTGCGATCCACGCCAGGATCGGCGCCCAAGTGCGCTCCTGGCGCGTTGCTGGTGCGTTGCCGGGAAGGATGGGACGCGACTGTGCAGGCCAATCGGTGGAGAAGCTCTGCGCCAGAGCCTGTAGCTGCGTGGCGGCGGTAAGTAACGAGCGGAAGCTCTCAGTATAGGTTGGTTCGCTAACGATCTGCGTTGAAATCTTAGCAACTGTACTGGAGATTGACGCACTCACCTTTGGCGCGCGGTTCTCCTTGGGGATGAATTCGAGCAGGCGGTCGAAAAAGATCTGGCTCTTGTCGACGAGCAGGCGCAGACGCGGATCGACCACGCACTTCTCTGCTGCGGCGAGAGTTCCCTGCACGGCGAGCTGCTGCGCGAGTTCATTGGCGATAACAGCCAGCTCCCCAACATTGAACTGGCTGACGGCTCCGCGCAGAGCCTCGTGCAGAGGACGCATACGTAACTTGGCTATCTCATCATGAATGCTGTGTACACCTTCGCCGTTCAGTACGTCGCAGAGGCGATCCCACGGCCACTCCATGTTAGGCTCCATCACTCGCCAGTCCAACAGAACGACGCACTGGAAGCCGCGCAGCTCGAAGCTCATTCCGCGCCAGTGAATCTCGGTAGCCCGCCGAAGATATTCCAGTCCATTGCTGTCGCGATAGGTCAGAACGACGTTGCCACCAGTCGGTAGTGCGAGTCCGTCGGAGAGGCTGCGCTGACGCAGGCTGCCGCTGCCCTTGTCCATAAATGCCGCAGAGATATGAATCGTTCCGCGCGTACTGTCGTACTTGTTGTTGTAGAGGACCAGAGACCGCTCTTCGCCGTAGCGATTTGAGTACGCAAAGACATTCTCGTCAACGTGCCCGTATCCATTCCAAAAATCGTAAAGCGTGAACGCCGAACTACCAGCGAAGATGTATCGTTTGGCAAGCAGCGGTGCGATCTCCCGCTGATGGCGCATCACCAGTCCGTCGTCGGGCCACTCATCCATCCGCGCCTGCTTGAACTCCATGCCGTAGCGTTCGGTAAAGCCCTCGATCTGTCCATGCGCAAACATCGGTAGCCCCGGTAGCGTCGCCAACAGCGTACATACACCGAAGTACTTATCGCCACTGCCAAACTGATCGATGGCGGTGCGCTCGTCCGGGTTGCTCATGAAGTTGACGTAGCGCTTCATGATGTCCGGGTCGAACTCGATGGTCTTCTTCAAGTACGAGCGGTATTTTGCATTTTCCTCGTCTCGCATCATATTCATGAAGGCGCTGTTGTATACGCGATGCATTCCCAGCGTGCGCACAAAGTATCCCTCGAGCAGCCAGAACGCCTCGGCCAGCAGCAGTGTTCCCGGCACCTCTACCGCAACCCGGTCCACCACCTCGCGCCAGAACTCATTTGGCATCAGCGCGTCAAACTCCTCCTGCGAGATTGCATTCTCCGCGCGCGACGGAATAGATCCACCTGCTCCCGGCAGTGGGAACCAGAGCCGCTGGACGTGGCGTTTGGCCAGCACCATCGCTGCGTCGAAGCGAATGATCGGGAAGAGTCGTGCAACGTGCAGAATCGTCTGAATCACCTGCTCGCGCACCGCAGCCTTCGAGTAGTCCAACTGTGCCGTATCGTTCCACGCGAAAGAAGTTCCGTCGTTGCCGTGATAGACGTAACGCGTCTCGCCGCTTGAGTAGTTGCGCAGACGAAATGCGACAGCAGCATCCGACTGATCGTAGTATCGGTCGTCGATCTTGATCTCGACGCGGCTGTCGCTTGACAGATCCGGCCCATTGAAGCAGTACGCTGGAAATGGACTCTCCCAGCGATGTAGAAACCAGTCGGGATGCTCAACCACCCACGGCGAGTCGATGCCCATATGATTCGGCACCATATCGCTGGCCAGCCGCAGACCGAAGTGTGCAGCGCGATGTTTTAGATTGTCGTAGGACAGCCATCCTCCGAGGTCGTCTGCAATGTCGTAGCTCTTCAGCGAATAGGCCGACGCCACCGCATCATAGTGTCCGCGCAGTCGCTTGATCGTCTGCGACGCCACACTGCGCTCCCAAAGTCCAATCAGCCACAGCCCTGTAATTCCCCGCGAGGCCAGCAGTTGCAGCTCCTCGTCTGGAATCTGATCCAGCCGATGAATGTGCCGCTGATATTTTTTACTCAACTGCTCCAGCCAGACATAAGTGCTCTTGGCCATCAGCACAACATTTGGCATCCACGCCTGATCCGCGCTGAAGGCCTCGTACTCGTCGAGCGGAGCCTGATAGTCGTACGCGTACTTCTTGCGTTTGAACTCTTCGTATCCAATGAACTCGTCACCTTCGAAACCCTGGCTACCCCATGTGAGCGCGCCGTGGCGAAACTGATCCGGACCTGGTGGATGGAAGCGCATCCAGATAGCAACATCCTCCTCGCGCAGAACGTCGATCGCCAGCAAAATTCGCTTGATATCGTCGCCAAGATACGGAGCCCATCGCTCGCGAATAAATTCAAGCTGTCCGGTCAGCGAGTCGGGTGAGGCAAGCTGCGGTGCGCGCAAAGCATCGAAGAGGCTGCCAATCTCCGGGGCCATCTTTGGACGCGTCTTGAAGTAGTCGGGAAATGACGCTGCAACGCGCGCGTATACCGTATGCTGGTGCAGGTCCATGTCTTCGAAGAGCGCGTGAAATGGTTTGAAGGCGGGGTTGGAGTTGGCTAGCCACAGCATCAGCAACTCTTCCATTGCGGCCTCGCGATGGGACTGCCCGTCGGTCGAGCCACGCAACCACTCTGCGGCGGAGATTTGGCCACGAAAGACCGCTACATTGGGGAACTGCTCGGTGAAGAGCATTTTGCCGCTATTGCAATGAGCTGGAATACCGA
>CAZPZL010000146.1:0-6692 GCA_964590925.1 uncultured Granulicella sp. | reverse complement strand
ATCACGACCGCACACTATATCTTGGAATAACCTGAGTCAAGCAGATACCTACCTACAAACACTATGCGGTCCCATCCATCGCGATGAGACCGCGATGGATGGGTGCCCGACCACTTAACCGAGTGATGACGATTCATTCAAGGACTACATTCGAAGTTAGTTGAAGACTTGAAGCAAGCTTAGTTGACGCTGCTTTAGATTTTCAACTTTCCCCACAATCCGCCAGACTGAGTTTGGCGACTACTTTGTCGCGGCTTGTTTCTTGCGCTCCGCCCATCGTAACTTCATGGCCTCGGCGATGCGCTTGCGGCCTTCAGCTGTGATCTTGCGCTTGCGTGGCGCTGTGGCCTTTGCGTCGACACTCGCAACGGCTTTCAGATTCTTGCTGCCCTTGGGACGTCCGGGGCCTTTTTTGCTACCTTTGGGACGTCCGGGACCTTTGCCAACCACTGCCACCTTTGTTACTACAGTTGCTGGACCTGCAATGAGTGCGCGCGCCTGTTGCAGTTTTGCAATCTGAGCATCAATTTCCGCGATAATACTGCTTACTCCCATGTATTGCCTCCTGGTTGCAGAACATTGCGTCTACAGACCGTATTGATCCGTCGATTTGTCCGGAATATCTCCGGTGTGCGATCACTTACTTAGATATAAGTAAAATTCTAAGTTCGTCAATGCAAAGCATACAGAAGTGGAGACTATTCCTGCAAATATATTGGAGGTGCAGTTAGATAATTTTGCGCCGCAGCTGCCGCCGCAGCAACCGACAATATGATATTGTTTGCACTCACGTTGCGCCGTGCGCCCTTGGATACCGCAGAGGAACGCATACTGGCGGCGCATAACACTGAAATGTTAGACTGCATAGCTATGCGATCAATTCCTGCTCGATTGTGGGCTCTGGCAATTCTATCGGGCGCGCTTCAGGTGCTTCCCTTTCCGATTGCAGGACCGGTGCCAGTATGGCGGACGGCGTTCTGCTGGATAGCATTGACACCGCTGTTGATGGCGCTTACAGCAAGGGATAGTAATGGTGCCCCGCTTGGCATCAGACAGGCGGCGGTGCTGGGATACGTCTCTGGGACGATCTGGTACATGGGGAATTTCTACTGGATCTACCAGACGCTGTACTTATACGGCGCGATTGCAAAGCCTCTGGCTGCGGGGCTTCTGGTTTTATTCTGTCTTTATCTTGGGCTATTTCATGCTCTATTTGGAGCGCTGATTGTCAGGTTTCAGCGAAGTTGGTTGGGCATGCAGGGCGCGTTATTGCTTAGTCCGTTTGTTTGGGTTGCAGTCGAATTGGCACGGTCGCATATTGCTGGACTCTCTTGGGATTTGCTGGGAATCACGCAGGTGGATAATTTTTTTCTGACGCGGCTGGCACCATTTACCGGAGCCTATGGGCTATCGTTTGTCATTGTGGCGGTCAATGCGCTGTGGCTGATACGAATTACGATCAAGAATCGCCGCTATACGCAGCCTGTGATGATTGCAGCGATGGGCGCCGCTGTTGGACTTTATTTCGTCTTTCTAGTGCGTACGCAACCGCCAACTAATGAGGCGACGCAGGCGACGGCGACGTTGGTGCAGGAGAATCTGGAGGTGGGAGCACTGGCAGCAAGCGCTGGCCCTCCACTTACAAGAAGTGAGCAGCTAGAGGCGTTTTCCAAGCTGAGTCTATTTCCCGCAGGCGAGTCTTGCGATGGAATTCCAGAATTGCCGACGACTCATTGCCTGAACTCGGGGACGACAGAACAACAAGGAAATGCAAGAGGGACGCGCTATCTACAGTCGTCGGATTTAGTTGTGTGGCCGGAGGCTCCGAACGATTTTTATGAGATTGATCCAGACCTGCACCGGTCCAACTTGGATGAGGAGTTTCGCGCGGCGACCTCTCAGCTGGCACGCACGGCGAAGACGCCGATGATCGTGGGTGCCTTCGGCATTGATGCGGACCCGGCGGCAAAGCGCGGATACGATCAATATAATTCCGCAGTATTTGTTCAGTCGGATGGGAGCTTTGCCGGACGATACGACAAGATGCATCTGGTGCCGTTTGGCGAGTATGTTCCATACAAACAATGGCTGTTCTTTGCGGGAAGCCTGCTACGGGACGTGGGGGTTTTGGATTTCGGTAAGCGTCGCACGGTCTTTACATCCGGAGGACATACATATGGGACGTTTATCTGCTATGAGTCGTCGTTTGGCGATGAGGTTCGCCAGTTTGCTGACCTAGGCTCGGAGGCGCTGGTGAATATCTCCGACGATGGATGGTATGGCGACACCAGTGCTGCGTGGGAGCATCTGAACATCGTGCGAATGCGGGCGATTGAAAACCATCGCTGGGTTTTGCGCGCGACTAATACCGGGGTGACGGCGGCGATCGATCCGTACGGAAGAGTTACGGCTGCCGCGCCACGACACGAGCGCACCAGCCTTCGCGTCGGCTTTAACTACGAGCACGATGTCACGTTTTATTCCGCACACGGAGATTTATTCGCTTATTTCTGCGTATTAGTTGTGGCGATTGGTCTGGGAATGAGCTTTTCTCATCGGGCGTCCTTCGGTAATTATGCAGTAGAACGACTGCACAACACGATAAATAAATACGGCGATAAATAGCTACTGCGGAGACGAGGCCGACTGCGGAGGTTTGCTGCCGCCGATGCCGAAGAGTTTCTGGACGAAGTTGCGCGTGGATTCGCCGCCCATGTGACTGCAGGTACTGCCTGGAACCGTGCCGTCGAGAAAAGCGAAGGAGTAGTCGACCGGGCAAGAGTCGTCGGCGGGCAGCCATGAGGTTCTGTCGATGCTCACATTCTGGACGCCCTCAGGCTGGCTGAAGCCATGCATGTCGGAGTACTGCGGCAGTTTGATGGCGCGGTTCATGAATTCGGCCCAGATGGGCGCGGCGGCCTTGGCCCCTTCGATGTTCAGGTTCGTGTAGTCGTCGTTACCGACCCAGATGATGCAAAGAAGATTCGAGGTATAGCCAGCAAACCACGCATCGTGGCTAGTGCCGGTCTTGCCTGCGGCTGGAGCGCTAAATCCTCTGCTGCGCACGACTGCGGCAGTGCCAAAGTTCATTGCGCCCTGCATTAGCGACTGGGTGAGGTAGGCGGTGCGCGGGTCGAGAACCTGCTTGGCCTCGGGCGCGAAGTCGGCAACGACGTCTCCGTTGGCGTTACGCACGCTGGCCACCATCCAGGGCTTCAAATGGACTCCATTGTTGGCGAAGACGGTGTATGCACCCGCCATGTCAATTGGCGTGGCGTTGTAGGTGCCGATTGCGGCCGACGGTGTGCCGCGCGCGTTGACGATGCCAGCCGAACGGGCGAGGGCGGCGACGTTCTCGTAGCCAACCTGCTCTGCGAGCCCGATGGTTGCTATGTTGAGCGAGTGCGCCAGAGCGGTGGCCGCGGTGACCATGCCGGGATACTCGCCCTTCTCGAAGTTGCCAGGGTCGTATGGCTTGCCGTCGAACATGAAGGTGCGTGGATCGTCGTTGAGGCGGGTAAGCGCAGTAAAGACGCCGTTGCCGCCGAGGTCGTTTCCGTTCAGGCTGGTGTTGTAGGCAGCGGCATAGACAAAGGGTTTGAAGATGGAGCCAGTGGGGCGCTCGGCGGTGGCGTGGTTCAACTGCGAGCCACCGTAGTTACGCCCGCCGACCAGCGCAAGAATCTGGCCAGTGTGTGGGTTTAGAGCGATCAGCGCAACCTGCGGGAAGGTGATATTGGTATCGCCCTTCTTGTGCTGACGGAGGACGATTGCATCGACGTTCTTCATGCTGGCTTCGACGGCTTCGGTGGCAGCGCGTTGCAACTCGGGGTCGAGCGAGGTATAGACACGCAGAGCATCGTGGCCCAGCTCAGAGTCGCCCACGCGCTGAGTGAGCTGGTCGTGGACCAGATCGACGAAGTAAGGAGCCTCGGAGGCGTCGATGTTGGGCGTTGCCAACTTGATCGGCTCGGCCTTGGCGCGATCGGCCTCCGAGCGCGTGATGGCGTCAGTCTCGACCATCGAGTCGAGAACCAGGTTGCGGCGCTCCATCACGCGGTCGAGATGATGGTAGGGGTTGAAGTAGCTGGGGCGCTGAATCATGCCAGCCAGCATCGCGCACTCGGCGAGATCGAGATGGCGAATATCCTTGCCAAAGTAGGTCTCGGACGCCTCGCCGAAGCCGTTGATGCCGAAGCTGCCGCGTTGACCGAGCGGAATCTGATTAGCGTACATCTCGAAGATCTGCTGCTTGTTGAAGCGGGCTTCGAGCTGGAAAGTAATCATAATTTCGATTAACTTGCGGGTAAACTTCTTCTCCGGGGTAAGGAAGAATCCGCGCGCTAGTTGCATGGTCAGGGTGGATCCGCCGCACTCCTTGTGGTGGCTGACGACGTCGGCGACCGCGCACTTGGCGATGCGCAGATAGTTGACGCCACCGTGCTCGAAGAAGCGGCGATCCTCGATGGCGGTGACAGCCTGCACTAGCTGCGGCGGAATCTCTTTGTAGCTGACTAGGCGACGCTTGGTGCGGTCGCTACTCTCCGACAGCGCAGTGATGAGCTGTGGTTCCAACTGATAGGCCGCAAGTGGCGCGCCGTTGTCGGCGGTGATCGACAGCACCACCGGGTCGCCACTGTAAGTGGTCGTCATGCTGACGGGCTTGGGCGCTGCGGGAGTGGCGCTGGAGTCGGCGCTCGGGTTGGCACTGGTGCTTGTGTCTGAGCCCGCGCTTGTGTCGTCGCTTGCCATCGGCACTGCTACCGCGGCGCGCCCGGTCGTGATGGTAGCTCCGTCGGTCGAGTGGAAGCTCTCGGGGCCGGGCTTGATCTGAATCCGATTGCCGCTAAGGGTGTAGGTGCCGAGCTGCGGATTGGTGTTGTAGCCCGCACGGCTCAACTCCTCGGCGATGAACGCCGCCGTAAGATGTTGGCCCACTCGAACCTCGCGCGGCGCAGCGTAGACCTGCGAAGAGTTGGCAAACAGCGGCCCTGCGGCGATGCGATCATCCACCACGGATTTGTACTTGAAGTAGCAGAAGCCGAAGACACAGGTGCCCACGAATAGGCACGCCAAGCCGGCGATCAGCAGCCCTCGCAGCGCGCGATGCTTGAAGCTGCCGCGATTACCGGAGTACGAAGGCTGCTTGCCGAATTTTAGTTTGATCGCCATAGAGGATAGTTATTAGTTGTGAGTTGCGAGTGCTGCTTGCAGATGTTGAACGGCCTCGTCGGTGACGATGTCGATGGTCTGGTTGGTGAGGCGGTTGAGCAACTCGACCTTGCCCTCAGCGAGCTTCTTACCGACGGCGATGCGGTAGGGCACGCCAATCAGCTCGGCGTCTTTGAACTTGACTCCGGCACGCTCATCGCGATCATCGAGCAGCACGTCGATGCCCGCTTGATCGAGCGCTCGGGCGATCTCTTCGCCTGCGGCGAGAAGGGCTGGCTCACGCACGTTGGTGATGGTGACAACGACCTGGAACGGTGCAATGCTGGGTGGCAGCGCGTAGCTCTCGGCGGCCTTTGGGTCGCCTGCGCTTGCAGCGGCAAACTTCGCAGCCGACTGCTCGATGGCCGCCGTCAAGATGCGCTCAATGCCGATGCCATAGCAGCCCATCAGTGGCGTCGTCTCCTTGCCGTCGCGGTTCAGCACGCTGGCACCCATCGACTTGGTGTACTTGTCGCCGAGCTTGAAGATGTGGCCGATCTCGACCGCTTTGCCGATGCGTAGGGGCTTGCCGCCGATGGGGTCCAGCTCGCCCTCGTTGACGCTGCGAATGTCAGCGATGAGTGTGGGCTTGAAGTCGCGCATGGGAGTGACGTTGCGCAGATGATGCTCCGCTTTATTCGCGCCCGCGATGAGGTTGGTGCGGCCTTCCAGCGCGGCGTCTAGGACGACCAGCGTTCCCGGCTTCTTCGGGTGCGGCGCGGCCTCAAGGCCGATGGGGCCGAGGAACCCGGCGGGCGCGTTGAAGATTGCGGCGATCTCTTCGGACTGCATCGGACGTAGCTCGCCGCCTGCTATGGCCGAGAGCTTGGTCTCGTTGAGCTGATGGTCGCCCCTCAAAAAAGCAACAACGGCGCGAGTCTTGCCAACAGTCTTGATCTGCTTCACGTCGCTGTCGGGGTGCTCGACGACGTAGGCCATGGTCTTGATCTGGTGGTGTGGCTGAAGAACAGCGGATCCCTCCACTTCGCTGCGGGATGACAACAAAGGAGAGGAATCGGATAAAAGCGCAAACGAGTAGTGTTGATTCAGGAACGAGGCAACCTCGTCGATGGTCTTTGCGTTTGGTGTGTGAATTTCTTCTGGCTTGTCAGATGTGGGGACTAGGTCGGCGACCGGCGCGAGCTTAGACGTTGCCTTTTCGACGTTAGCTGCGTAGCCCGAGGCTGAGCTTGCGATCAGGTCTTCGCCCGCGTCGGTGTAGACCATGAACTCCTGCGAGGCGGAACCGCCCATCGAGCCGGAATCGGCTTCGACGCCGACGTACTCCAGACCGCAGCAGGCGAAGATGCGCTGGTAGACGGCTTCGTGCTTGGCATAGCTGGCGTCAAGGCCTGCTTGGTCAATGTCGAACGAGTACGCGTCCTTCATCAGGAACTGGCGCACGCGCAGCAGGCCCGACTTGGGGCGCGGCTCGTCGCGGAACTTGGTCTGAATCTGGTACCAGATCTGCGGCAACTGCT
>CAZPZL010000145.1:0-6693 GCA_964590925.1 uncultured Granulicella sp. | reverse complement strand
GACCCGTGGTCGTCTTCTTGTTCTTCGTCGTCGAGTAGTTCCTGTTCTTGCACACAGGACACTGTAGTGTGATGATTTCGCGCATTTTACGTCCTCTCTCTTATCGTGGCCAACCACCTCGGCTGGCAAGCAGCTTGTTTTGTATGGAGGAGCTTCCTGAAAGCCCGCCCACCCGACACGCCGCGACACAGGGCAGTTGGCCCCTGCTACCAATCCTGATTTTCAACCGGAAAGCCGTGCGGTCAGGCCACGCACTACCTTATTTATTATCCAACAAAATCCGAATTTGCGAAAGCCCTACGCTTATCCAACGCAAAATGAGACTGAAAAAGGGAGTTGATTCCGACGCAAGATGAGTCTGAAGGTGTTGGAGTGGGCAAGCTGAAGAAAGGAAGATGAATGATCTGCTTGCTTGGAGAGTTTGTTTGAGTGCGAGGCATTTTGGGCAATATATCAGGGGAAACTGTCCTCACAATCAGCCCCCTCTCTAATTCTGGCGAGCCGATTCTTCAACGGAATATAATTCGTCGCATGTTCAAACGTGGAATTCTGCTGGACTTTCTGCTCGCCGCACTCGCTGCCTCCACCACAGCTTCAGCTACGCCACCAGCCGATGGAGCGCCACATCTGGAGCGGTCGGGCGCAAATACCAGGCTGATCGTCGACGGCAAGCCGTACCTGATTCTGGGTGGCGAGCTGCGCAACTCCAGCACGTCGAGCTTTGATTACATGAGGCCGATCTGGCCGCAAATGGCTGCGGAAAAGTTCAACACACTGCTCGCCCCAACGACGTGGGAGCAGGTCGAGCCGCAGGAGGGAAAATTCGATTTCTCACTGGTCGATGCTGCAATCACAGGCGCAAGAGAGAATAATCTACACCTCATCTTTCTCTGGTTTGGGAGCTGGAAGAACGGCATCTCCAGCTACGAGCCGGTGTGGGTCAAGTCCAATATGAAGCGCTTTCCGCGCGTGCAAGACGCCGAAGGGACGAACCTCGAAATCCTCTCCGCCTTCGACAATGCCAATCGCGACAGCGACGCGCGCGCGTACGCCGCTCTGATGAAGCACATCCGCGAGTTCGATGGAACAAAGCACACCGTGCTGATGATGCAGGTGGAGAATGAGTCGGGCATTCTGGGAGACACGGCGCGTGACCACTCCCCCGAGGCCGAAGCTGCGTGGAAGAAGCCCGTTCCCGAAGCGCTACTCACATTCCTCGCAAAAAACAAAGCGCTGCTGCAGCCGGAGTTCCTCGACGTCTGGGCGCGAACGGGCTACAAGAACAAGGGTACATGGGCTGAGGTCTTCGGCAATTCGCAACGCGCCGAGGAGATCTTCGAGGCGTGGCAGTACTCGCAGTACATCGACGCGGTAGCGGGCGCGGGCAAGGCTGAGTATGCGATTCCGATGTATGTGAACACATGGATCACACAGTACACCGGCGAACCGGGCGGCGAACATCCCAGCGGCGGTTCTGTCTCGCGCGTTCTGGATGTGTGGCTGGCAGGAATTTCGCATCTGGATATTGTGGCACCGGACATCTACCTGCCGGACCTGCGCGGAGTGCTGGCCAGCTACGACCATCTGGGCAATCCGCTCTTTATCCCGGAGACGCGCAACGGAGCGGCGGGCGGTGCGAATGCGCTGTATGCCTTCGGCCAGGGTGTGATCGGATTCTCTCCGTTTGCGGTCGATCAAGCTGCCGAGTCGGAGAATGTCGCGCTGGGAGCAGTGTATCGAGTGATCGATCAACTGACACCGCTGCTGACAACGACTGATCGCACGAAGATAGCAAGCGTCGTTCGTCAGGAGGGCGACGCCAAGGCCGCAGTGGAGTTGGATGACTACCTGCTACGCATCCAATACGAAGGAGTGACTGTACGAGGAGCTGGCGGGGGCACTGCAACGAACGGCGCCGCTACAACACCCTTCGGCGCGGCGCTTATCATCAATACCGCTCCCGACGAGTTCATCGTTGCCGCCGAGGGAGTCACCATAAACTTCCTGCCCAACTCAAATAGAGTCAGACAGGTCAGCATTATGAGCGTTGAAGAGGGTATCTTCAGCAACGGAGTCTGGGTTCCAGGTCGTCGTCTAAACGGCGACGAAACCAACAGTAACGACCACCTCATCTTCCGAGGAGACATGCCGACAATCCAGAAGGTCAAGCTCTATCGCCACGATTAGGGCGGTCCTGGTGTTGATGTACTTTATTGCCAGCACTAACGAAATACGATGTTTCGTCCCATTTGCTGCGCTCGGGATCAAAATAACAAGCCAATTTGGTGTAAGCCAATGTGAGAACTGCTCTAGTGAACACGCTGAAGGCGGGCGATGAGCTTTTCGGCCAGAGGTTCGCCAGACTCAGTCCAGAGTAGGCGGCTGCTGATGCCGCAGTTCTTTTCAATGAGCAGGGTAAAGGCGAGCAGCTTCTCGACGTTCTGCTGAATGTGGATCTGCGCGGTCTCGTCCAGGCCGGATTCGGCGAGGGCGGCCAGCGAGGGGGCCGGATGTACGGGGTCGGGAATCCACGGTGTGTCGATACCGAAGTCGATCAACAAATGGCCGTTCTGCTCGTATCCAGCGACGTCGAAGCGGGGGCCGAAGCCAAGCACGCGGACGGTGTGGGTGCGCGGGCGCCAGCCGTGCGCCAATGAGCTGGCGTCTGAATCGGCGTCGGATTGGGTCTCGTCTTCATCATCCGACTCTGGATCGGGGGCGTCTCGGGCGCTGGCGAGGCCGAGGCGATTGTAGGCTGGTTCGCGATCATCCGGGGTCCAGAGCTGCCAGCGCATCTCGAACTCGTAAGCCATGTCGTCGTGGAGCTGCTCGGTGGCCTCGGCGACAGCTTCGTCGATCTGACGGATGGCGCTCTCCGGGTCGGGATTGACGGGGGAAAATGTATCGAGCGGAGGGGTGCGGCTTTCAGGCGCGTAGACGCGCTGGTAGGCTGGCGGCTCGGTAAAACTGATGGGGTAGGCGGTGGCTGCGGCGACGCGCTTGCCGCCGATCATGGCGAACTGATGCAAAACTGTGGCAAGCGCCGCGGGAAGCGCTTCCAGACGGAAGTTGGGATACCAGAGACTTAGATATAGTCGATCCGCCATGACGATTCATTCTAGTGCATTTTGCACATCCGATGGCGTGAAAATCGACTCTGCGTTGCAGTACAAGTGCGAACGTTCATTGCACAAGACAAGAGCGCAATCCGTGGAGCGCAAATATTCAGGTCGGTTCAATAGCGGATTTGTGAACACCTGCCCTGTATGGAATGTAGAATCTTAGCTGAGTAATTCTATATAGAAAGTGGAGACTGCACCCGCGCTGACTGCGTTGGCTGCGGCAGGGCGAGATCGCAGTGGCGTCATTGGAGCTTTTCAACACATTGAGCGGCAGGTTGGAGACGTTGGAGCCGGTAGGCGCGCCCGCCTTGCGCATGTACGCCTGCGGGCCAACTATCTACGACTACTGCCACATCGGCAACTTCCGCACGTTTCTGCATGTGGACATATTGCGGCGATTTCTGTTGCAGCAGGGCATGACTGTCCAGCATGTGATGAACGTCACGGATGTCGACGACAAGATCATTCGCAATGCGCTGGCCACGCACAAGCCTATCGCCGACTACTCCGCGCGCTTCGAGCGGGCATTCTTCGAGGACTTGGACGCGCTCGCGATCGAGCGGCCGGAGTATACGCCGCGCGCGACCGACCACATCCCGGAGATGGTTTCGCTGATCGAGCGGCTGGCGGCAAAGGACATCGCATACCAGACCGAGGATGGGAGCTGGTACTTCCGCATCACACGTTTTCCCGACTACGGCAAGCTGTCAAAAAAGGATTTGGAAGGGATAGAGGACGGCGCGCGGGTTGACGCCGACGAGTACGAAAAGGATGCAGCGAGGGATTTTGCACTGTGGAAGGCGACCAAGCCGGACGAGCCCAGTTGGCCGACCGCGCTAGGCGCGGGCCGACCCGGCTGGCACATCGAATGCTCGGCAATGGCGGGCTCGATCCTCGGCGAGAGCTTCGATCTACACGCCGGAGGCGAAGACCTCATGTTCCCGCACCACGAGAACGAGATCGCGCAGTCGGAGGCGGCCAGCGGCCACACCTTCGCGCGTCACTGGATGCACGTCCGCTTCCTGCTGGTTGAGGGCAAGAAGATGTCGAAGTCGCTGGGCAATTTCTACACCCTGCGCGACCTACTACTGAAGGGGCATCGTGCCTCGGCAATCCGCTACCTGCTGCTCTCGGTGCCCTATCGCCACCAGATGAACTTTACCTTCGACGGCCTTGCCGCCGCGACCAACACCATCGACCGCCTACGAACCTTCCACCAGCGAATGCTGCGCGGCGGATTTGAGGCGGGAGAGGATGAGGCGGTCGCGCTGGCTGCAGCAAAGGCCGTGTCGGAATTCCTCTCGGCGATGTCAAACGATCTGAATACCGCCGAAGCGATCGCGGCAATTCTAGAGATGGTGCGAACGGCGAACGCGGCTGCTGATGCGGGGACTCTGCGCAAGGTGAACGCCTATCAGGTTCTGGGAGTACTGTCGATCTTTGATCGAGTCTTCGCCGTGCTGGAAGACCGCGACGAAGAGTTGACGCGAGCTGCGCTGGCATGGGCCGAGGCCGAGGGACGCATCGATCAGGCCGCGCCCGAACTGCTGGCGAATCTGGCGATCACGGACGAGCAGATCGAAGCTTTGGTCGCCGAGCGCACCCAGGCCAAGAGGGCTCACAACTTCGTCCGCGCCGATGCCATCCGCGCGGAACTGACCGACAAGGGCATCATCATCGAAGACAGCAAAGACGGTGTCCGCTGGAAGCGAAAGTAGGTTGCGCGATTCGGCTTCACAAGCGAGCTGGTGGCTCCGCAGCACTGTAGTCGGGTTTAGCGGAGTTCGTGGCGTCGAGCGTGGTCATAAATCTTCAGTATTTCGGTAGCCAGCTTAATTTGGTGGACGATCGAGAGGGACTGGGGTTTAATCCACTAATGCAAACATTAGGCCTTTCCAGCGCGCCCCAGCCTACGGATGGAATGTTCAAACGACTCTTCTGGCCAGAGATCGCAAACGAATATGACGTTGATCTGGTGGGGCAACAAGGATTCTGGATCTGCTTCGCGGTGGCTGTCATCTCGACGTTCGTTTTCCTCTTTGCGGGCCACTATTTTCTGGGTGTATTTGTCGGCGCAACTTATTTTCTCGGAGCACTGGGGGTTCGCCAAAGAAATACGGCCGCTGCGATCCTTATTTTTATTTGTTACCTTTTGGACCGAGTAGCTTCAGTGGAATCGATGGCTCTTGGTCTGGGTGGTGTCGGAAATCCACTGCTCGGAATTGTCGCCACAATGCTCTTGTTTGCTAATATTCGGGCGACCATTCTGTCGCGTAGATGGCAGGCAGCGGCTACTTTTGGCGAAGAGAGTGAAATGCCAGAGCGCACGACGAGTTCGTTCGGGGACAAGCTTGCGAATGTCTTGCCAGAAAAACTCTGGCCGCGTACTCAATATGTATTTTTCCCCTTAGCTTCCATCCTTATTCTGCTCTCGCTCATTGGTATGGTGGTTCTGCCCATCGCGAAACAGAAACAGGCTGTGGCGGAGCATATAAACGCTACACTTCCCGCTGATTCGCAACAGTGATCTAGCATCACAGTCCCGCTGTATTACCACTCCACGCGGACGCCGAAGAGCGTGATGAGCAGCATAGCTTGATCGGGGCTGATGATGAGGCCGTCCATGCCGTCGGGTGAGCCGCGTAGCCCGTCCAGGCGGCAGCCGCGAATGTCCGCGCCTGTCAATTTGGCCTGTGACAGATCGGCGCGTCTTAGATCGCACTCGCGAAATACAGTACCCGTCAGGTCGGCTCCATAGAAATCGGCTTCGGTCAGGTTGCATCCTTCGAAGACGCACTGTTCGAGGCGAGCCATGCGCAGCAGCGCCAGGTCCATCTTGCACTCTTTGAACAGCACATTCTTCAGATGCGCCTCGGTAAAGGTCGCCCCAGTCAGCCGCGTCGTTGCGATCTCGACGCGATCAAACGAACCACTAGTCAGGTCGATATTGGCCAGGTCGCTGCCCTCGATTTGGCAGTCCTGCACCCGCAGACGACGTGCCATCGGGTCGGAGAGTGTTACTGTTCGCAGGACGCAGCGGTCGATACGCGCAGCCTGACCGCGCGGACTCGCTAGCGCTAGCAGCATTGCGCCCGACGCAGTCGCATCGCATGCCTGCCCTTCCGCAAGCTGTTCCACGAAGTTCTCCGTCAACTCATCCAGTTCCAAACGCGGCAGAATGCGCGCCTTCGTCTTCGTCACCATTGCTCCAGATTACAGTGTCTCCAACTTCGATTTCGAGCGGGAGTGCTTCCGCGTCTAAACTTTGAAGTTGAGATGAGGTTAAGATAAAGCCGCGATGAGCGAGGATGGGAACGGGATGAAGAGAAGATTCGCAGTCTGGAGTTGTTCGCTTGTGTTTGTGGCGACACTGGCGAGCGCGGGCCGCGCGCAGAAGCCACTGCTGGATGCAGGCGCGCAGCAGGCCAACGCCGTGCAATCGCCCTCCGCGTTCCATCGAACACGGCTGATACTGAAGGATGGCAGCTATCAGCTCGTGATGAGCTACGAAGTGAAGGGGAAGATTGTTCGCTACGTTAGCGCCGAACGCGACGCCACCGAGGAGCTTCCT
>CAZPZL010000144.1:0-6700 GCA_964590925.1 uncultured Granulicella sp. | reverse complement strand
AGGTGAAGTACACACTGAAGGTGTCGCAGAACCTGCATGCAGAGCTTCTTCTGCGCGATGTGGGCGTCGCTTACAGTTGCATGGGCTCACAGGGGGCCGGGCTGACGGCGCTGCGCGAATATCTTCCGCATACCGGGATCGAGCCGGGCGACTTCAACCTCGTCGACGGCTCCGGTCTCAGCAGCTACGACCTAGTGACGCCGCGGGCAGTGGCGAAGCTGCTCTCGTTTGCTGCGCACGATCCGAAGACTGGTGCTCCGCAGCCTTGGTTTGCTGCGTGGAGGGCGAGTCTGCCGATCGGCGGAGTGGATGGGACGCTGGCCGATCGCTTCACCACGGCTCCGCTCAAGGGCCACGTCTTTGCCAAGACCGGCACGCTCGGCGAGGCGCGCGCGCTGGCTGGCTACCTCGACTGCGCCAGCGGCCAGACGGTGATCTTCTCAATCCTGGTCGGCAACCACCTACCCGGCTCGAACGCCGACCGCGAAGTCATAGACAGAATCGTCGCCGTTATCGCCGCCGAGTAGCCGCCGAAGGGGAACACTGCTGTAGAATCATAGAGTTATCAAACAGCCTCTATGACAAGAATGGATTTGACGCCCGCTCTTCGCCAATGGTGGTGCTGGGGCCGTGTCCAGCGATGACGACGGTCGAGTCGGGCAGCGGGAGCAGCTTGCTGTGGATCGAGCGGATCAACTCCGCTCCGTTGCCTCCGGGCAGGTCGGTGCGGCCCACCGATCCAGCGAAGAGTGTGTCGCCCGCCAGTAGTAAATTCTGCGCCGGAAGATACAGGCAACAGCTGCCCTGAGTGTGTCCCGGCGTGTGCAGGATGCTGCCGCTAAGTCCAGATATGGCAATAATCTTTCCGTCGTCGAGGGTGTCGTCGGGCGGGCGAACCTCAGGCGTGGTCACGCCGATCCATCCTGCCTGCACATCCATCATCCTGACCAGCGGCAGATCGTCCGCGTTGTAAAGGACGGGCGCGCCAGTGGCAGCCTTTAGGCGCGCTGCTCCGGCGATATGGTCGATGTGGGCGTGGGTGACGAGAATCTGCTTGAGGGTGAGATTGTGCTGCGCCAAAACGTCGAGGATACGCTGGACCTCATCGCCGGGATCGACGACGATAGCCTCATGCGAGACCTTGTCGCCCAAAATCGAGCAGTTGCACTGGAGCGGCCCTACGGTGAGTATCTCGTGGATCATCTTGCCTCCTTCGCGGCGTATACGAGGAAAATCTGCATCAGTTGATTATCGTTCAGCAGGAAAGATACGCAAGCTGGCGTGGCCGTGGATCGAACAAAAAGCAGATTCCTCCGCTTCGCTGCGGAATGACAAACATGTCGGTCTACAGCAATTCCTAAACCGCTCTAATTACGGCGTCCAGTGGCCGGAGGTGGGGATGCCGGGAGTGGTGTCGGGACGCGGGTTGAAGTCGGCTGGGATAGGGTTCGACCGTCCTGTATCGGTGGGACGAATTTGCAGCAAGCTACAACCCTGGGCGTTGTAGTGGGGGTAGGCGTCGATCTCGGCGGCGGGAATCTCGGCATAGTCGGAGGGCAGTGGGGCGGCGCGGCCCAGCAGTCGCGCGTTGGAGAAGCCCGAGAGAAGATCCCCTACGCCTGCGACCTTGTCATCTGCGGGGCCGAGATCTCGCTGACCGAATTTTGCGACGCCGATGGCGCGGGCTCGCTCTTCGTCGGGTAGATCGGCCAGTGGGATGAGGTTGAAGAGCTCATCGACCAATTTGATGATGGAGCTGTGCTCTGCGGGCTGGTGCGAGACGCCGTGAGCGACCGCGTAGGGCGAGATGAGAACGGCCGGGATACGCGGACCCTGATCGAGCGGCAGGCCTGCTGCATCGTGCGAGCGCACGCGAGGGCGAACGTGATCGTAGAGGCCGTCCGACTCGTCGTAGGCGATGAGAATTACTGACTGCGACCAGTAGGGGCTGCTGGCGATGGCGTTGATCTCGCGCGCCAGCAACGACTCGGAGATCTGTGAGTCCGAATAGCCAGGGTGGTCGTCGTCGCCGTTGAAGACGGTGGCGAGATCGGGGTTGGGATCGAGTGGTTTGGCATCAAAGAGGTTGCCGTATCCTCCGCGGACGTAGAAGACGCCGGAGTTTGGCAGGCGTCGGGCGGCGACATCGGCGAAGAAGTCTCCCAACCCGTGCAGGTGGGTGTTGACATCGGGATTGTTCGCAATGTAGCCGAAGTACTGCGGCGCGTTGTGGTGCACTATGTAGCCGGAGTGGGTGGCGCCGTTGGTCGGGTCGGTCGATTCATGGTCGTAGCCCTGCTGGTACCATCCCCAGTTGGTGGCGGCGACGCCGTGGCCCGCGATTTTTTTGATGTCTGCCTGGACATCGGCGAGGTCAACAGTCGGGTCGTAATCGGCGGTGACGGTCTTCTCTACATTGTTGCCCATAAACGAGAGCGGAAGGGCGGCGAAGGTGAGGTTCGGCGCGGGAGCGAGACGCGGGTCGGGCTTCTTGGAGGCGGTGGCTTTCGATTTGGGCGCGGGATTGGGCTGGCGGGGGTGATCGCCCTTGGCGTCGAGGAGCAAACCCCAGTAGGGGACGGGGTCGGCGACGATGGGAAGCTGGTTGGAGCGTGCGCCAGTGGGGTCGGCCAACTCTGGGTGGAGCATCCACTGCGTCTCGCCGGACTGGCCAGCGATCATGGCGATGGCGTTGGGTGTGGACGGACCGATAACCGTGTCCATGAAGTGGTCGAATAGGGTGAAGCGGTCGGCGTACTGCCACAGGAAGGGCGCGGCGTCGCAGTCGATGTGGGCGAGCACAAGCTCGCCGAACTGCTTGCGCTCGAGCGAGGGCGCCTTGTTCGGTTTGCCGCCTGCGTCCAGCGTGACGCCCTCCTCGGTCAGGGCGTAGCGGTCGTTGCGCGCGATGAGGCTGGCGTCGAGGTCGAGTTTGGCCGCGATGCCGGTGTGACTGTGATTGACCGAGGCGATGTCGGAGGGATAAAGCGGGACGGTGCGACCGTTGACGTCCGTGACGGAGAAAGGAATCTTGAAGGGCGAGATGGGGCTAATGGTGCCGTCGGTGTTGACAATAGGCTGCGTGAAACCCGCGACATTATTGGGTGCCTGCGCGTAGAGGCCATCGGCGGCGGGATAGGTGGCAAAGTAGAAGTCGAAGGAGCGGTTTTCCTGAAAGAGAACGAAGACATACTTGATACGCTCTCGCAGCAGCCGGAGCTTGGCCGTTTGCGTGAGTGCGGGTTCGCGCGTGGAGGCAATAGTCCAGCGCTGAACCAACGGGCTAGAGGGCGGGGCAAGTTCGAGCGTTGACTGATGGACGCGCGGCTTTGCCGGTAGGCTTTGCGCAAGAGCGCAGGCAGACGCAAGTAGCAGAAGCAGAGCAAGTGGGCGAGCGACTTTCATTCGTATAGCCCTCCAATTCGCAAGTAGCCCGACATGCAGATTTACGCGAGCGGCCTGATGCGACTGCGAGGAATCCACCAAGGCCACTTCCATCATCTCAAACGAGAGATTGGAGCATGGTGAAAGGACGGTAAATGCATTGCATCGAATGAGAACATTAGGCACTCGGAGTGGGCGCTGGAGCCGGGGACGGTGCGTCTAGGGTTGGAGATGCAGATGGAGCCGCATTGGGCAAAGCAGGAGCGGTCTGGATGGGGACGCAGGGCTGTTGTGGAGCCTTCTGTCCGGGCAGTGCATCCGGTGCGGCGCGGCGCATCATACCGGCCGGGCATGGAGCCAGCAGAAGAGTTGGCCGAAGGTCGGTTGGCAGATCGGGCGCTTGCACCGCACCGTCGGCTGCAGTATATCCCTTCGATCCGGGCCAGGCATAGGGAGGCTTGGTTGTGGTGCCGTAGCCCAACACGGGGAACTTTGCCGGCAGGAGGAATCCACGATCAACCGCGACCCATGCAGTCTGCGGCTTTTTACCCAACAGGCGTCGCTCGCTGGTCAATTCAATGGGGTGGCCGTCGACGGTGATGTGCATCGTCTTGTCGTTGAACGCGCCGGACTGCGCCTTGGCTCCGGGAAATTGATTCTGCGAGACGAGGGTGATACCGATGCCTGGGACGTAGATGTAAAGAAATTTGAGGTTGGCGATGTCGTAGTTCAAGCGCGCCTTGCCTGTCCAACCGTCAACGGTGAGCGTGCCAGCAGTGATGGAGATCGGCGTCATTTTGGGCGGCTTCACCTTCTTTGCGGTGATCTTTTTGCCCTTCTCGGTGTAGCCGAGGTTGGTTGGCGTCTGGAAGACGGGCTTGCCCGCCTCGTCGAAGACAGGATGGCCCTTTTTGTCGCGAATCTGCTGCACCGGCGGATTGAAGATCGGCTTGCCGTCGGGATCGACGAGTTGCTTTCCCTCGCCGTCAAGCATCGGAGTCGCGGGAAGAACCACAACTGTGTTTGGTCCGGAGTAAACCGCCTTTCCTTTCTTGCCCTTTGCGGTTGGAGCCGGTGGTGCTAGCGTGGGCATCGAAGCGGGGGATGATTGCACGGATGCGTCGGTCGAAGCCTGCTGCGCAAGCGTAGGGTTGGCGAGCCATCCCAGCATCGCCAGCAGAACGACGGGGCAGGGTACGCGCCGAGCACCAAGCCCCATCGAAGAGATATTTACAAACATGAGAAGGCTCCTGACATAATCCAACGTCTGCCTGTACAACCGGATGCAAAAGCTCACAATATCGCAGGTCGAAAGACTCGGGAGTGGACGCTATTATGAGGAGAATACATCTATTGGTGAGAGTCGATCCATGAATTTTCGATTGCAAAGATTGTAAGCTCGTAATCAACTATGGACCACCTCTCTGCCGCATCGCACCGCAACTTGCTCCCTCAAACTGCCTCCACCACCACGCAGCAAAAACTGGTCTGCTCCGACGCGCAGGAGCAGACCCTGCGCACACAGGGATTTTGCCAGATCGCGGGCGTCGATGAGGTTGGGCGCGGGTGCCTCTTCGGGCCGGTGGTGGCCGCAGCCGTCGTCCTGCCCGAGGGCGTAGACGAGTTGGCCCGCGCTGGACTGAAAGACTCCAAGCAACTGACGCAGACGCGTCGCGAGCGACTCGACGAGATGATTCGGTCGATGGCACTGGCCATCTCCATCGCCGAGATCGACGCGTCAACGATTGACCGCATCAACATCCGACAAGCCTCGCGGCTGGCGATGCGGAACGCAGTTCTCGGCTTGGCCGTCGCGCCGGATCACCTGCTGGTCGATGCCGAGGTAATCGACCACCCCGCCGCCCAGACCAGGCTGATCCACGGCGACGCGCTCTCGCTGTCGATTGCAGCAGCCTCGGTAGTCGCCAAGGTCTACCGCGACCGCATGATCTGCGCGATGGAGGCGACCTACCCCGGCTACGGCCTTGCCGCGCACAAGGGCTACGGCACGGCACAGCATAAACGCGCGCTCGCCGCGCTTGGCCCAACGTTGCTGCACCGCTTCAGCTTCGCACCGGTAAAATCCGTGGCTCACCAATTGCGGTAGGCTTGATCTATGGCAGAAAAAACTTCGCTCAAGCTGCTTTGCGTCACAGCTCATCCCGATGACGAGTGCTTCGCCTTTGGCGGAGCGTTGATACTGGCCGCCGAGCGCGGCATCGAGACCTCGGTGGTCTGCTTCACCGACGGACAGGCTGCCACCAATCGCGGCACGGCAACCACAGCCGCAGAGTTGGGACAGATGCGGCGTGAGGAGTTGGCCACTTCGTGCAAGATTCTTGGCGTTACTCACCACGAGGTGCTCGATTATCAGGACGGGCAGCTTGAGTTCGCCGACTTCTCCAAGGCCGCGGCGCTGCTGGTCGAACGCATCCGGCGCGACCGCCCGCAGATTGTGCTGACCTTCGGCGGCGACGGTGCGCTCAACACCCACGCCGACCACTCGATGGTCTCGTTCTTCACTACTGCCGCCGTGCAGTGGGCCGCGCAGGCGAAACGCTTCCCGGAGCTGGGACCGATCCACTCGGTGGAGCGGCTGTACTTTGCAACCTACAGCTTCTTCATCCCCGGACGGTCCGCGCCGCTGCCTGCGCCTTGGACGGTTGCGCTCGACACACGGAGTGTGCAGAATCGCAAGTTTGAGGCATTCCGCGCGCACACCTCGCAGCTGCCGCTGATGTAGCAATTTCAAGGATTCTTCGAGAGGCGCGCCAGCCAGGAGCACTACACGCTGGCCGCTACGCCGAGGACTCAACCAGCAGAACACTCGACTGACCTCTTCGCCGGACTTTGAGGTTGGCTGATTGCCGGGCAAAGAAGACTCAGAAGCGCGACATCGAGACCGCGAAGAGATATTGGAGTGATTACAATGCCTAAAAGAACACGGTCCTATCGTGATTGGCAGTTGAAAAAGCTGAGCGATTTTAGAAAGGCGCCCCATCCCTGCGATTGAAGGGTGGGGCGCTTTTACTGCGGAATCGTTTTGACGCAGTGACGATCCGGCTTTATTGGTGAATCGACAGCAGGTAGTTGCCGTAACCGATGACCAGAATCGAGCCGACAAGAAGCGTCAGACCCGCGGTAACCAGCAGTTTGGTGCGCGCGCTGGTGCCCTTCCACTCCTTCAGCAGCAGGCCCCAGATAGTGGCGAAGATGATGATCGAGGCCATCAGAAGCGTCCACGACGAGAAGTCGTAGATCCCCATCTTGGTCTTGGCCATGGAGTTGAAGAAGAACTGGAAGTACCAGATGATGC
>CAZPZL010000143.1:0-6705 GCA_964590925.1 uncultured Granulicella sp. | reverse complement strand
CGACCCCTTGGGATTCTTCACCAACTGGCGTACCGCCAGAAACTCCAGAATCCGTTCCTTGATCTTCTCCAACCCATAATGATCCGTGTTGAGGATTTCCTGCGCGTGCTCGATCGAACGGATCTCCTTTGACCGCTTCTTCCAAGGAACCGCCAACAGCCAGTCCAGATAGTTGCGCGAGACCGTCGACTCGGCCGACATCGGAGGCATCGCCTCCAGCTTGCGCAGCTCCTGCAAGCTCTTATCTAGCACATCCTTCGGCATCCCCGCCTGTTCGATCTTCTTCTTCAGCTCCTCGAACTCCGACCTCTCGCCCCGCCCCAACTCCTTCTGAATCGCCTTGATCTTCTCGTTGAGGTAATACTCCTTCTGCGCCTTCTCCATCTGCCGCTTCACCCGCGACTGAATGGTGCGATCCATGTTCAGCTTCTCTATCGCCACGTCCAGCACATCGCCCACCCGAGCCAACCGAGTCTCTGGATCAAAGACATCCAGCAACTGCTGCTTCTCGTCGATGGTCAACTGAAGGCAGGCGGCAATAGTGTCCGCCAGTTTCGACGGCTCATCCATGCGTACGCCTGCGGCCAGCGTCTCGTGATTCAACGACTGCTGCAGCTTCACATACTGCTCGAAGAGAGTATGCACGCGCTGCATCGTCTGCTCGACCTGCGGCGTAATCGTCAGTTGCGTCTTGCCCGTGCGCACCGTGGCCACAAAGTAGCCTTCCTCGTCGGTAACCTCCAACGACCGCGCCCGCTCCACGCCCTCTACCAGCACCTTGATGTTGCCATCGGGCATGCGTACGCTCTGGACTATATTGCCAATGGTGCCCGTCTCGTAGATGTCGTCGACGCTAGGCTCGTCGACCGCCGCATCGTGCTGAGTGGCCAGAAATATTCTGCGATCACCTGCCAGCGCCTCTTCCAGCGCGCGCACACTCGAAGTCCGTCCCACCACGAACGGTGTCATCATGTGGGGAAAGATGACCATATCGCGAATGGGCATCATCGGCAGCTTGCGCGGCTCGCCGTTCAATACGCTTCTGGATTGATTCGCCATCTTCTTGCCCGCCATCGTCTTTTCCATCCGCTTCGGTGCCGCGCGCCGTTCCCGACGCTCCGCGATAAACTACTACCCAGCCTTCTCCAACAGCGACAGCAACGTCAGCGAATGCGTCTTTACCATCTCTGCGGTAATCACCAGGTCCGACGCCTGCTTGTTTCCCGGAACGTAGTACATCAGATCCAACATCAGCTCTTCCAGAATCATGCGCAGACCACGTGCTCCTACCTTGCGCTGCAAGGCTTCTCTCGCGATCTCGCGTGCAGCATCCTCTGAGAAGCTGATCTTCACGCCCTCGTAGTCAAACAGCTTGGCGTACTGCTTCAGAATCGCATTGCGCGGCTTGGTCAGTATCTCAATCAGCGCGTACTCGTCCAATTCGTCCAGAATTCCCAGCACCGGCAGACGTCCCACAAACTCCGGGATCAGCCCGTACTTCAGCAGGTCCTGCGGCTCAGCCTGACGCAGCAACTCGGCATCACGTTGCGCGCGAATCGGAGTCACCTCGCCCTCCTTCGCGTCCGGGTCGGCCAACGTGCGGAAGCCCAACGCCTTCTTGCCCACGCGGCGCCCAATCACCTTCTCCAGCCCGACAAACGCGCCCCCGCAGATGAACAGGATGTTGGTCGTATCAACCGCCGTAAACTCCTGGTGCGGATGCTTGCGTCCGCCCTGTGGCGGAACGTTGGCGACCGTGCCCTCCAACAGCTTCAGCAGAGCCTGCTGCACACCTTCGCCCGAAACATCGCGCGTAATCGAGGGATTCTCGTCCTTGCGCCCAATCTTGTCGATCTCGTCGATATAAATAATGCCGCTCTGCGCCCGCGCCACATCACCCTCGGCGGCTTGCAGCAGCTTCAGAATGATGTTCTCCACGTCCTCGCCAACGTAGCCCGCCTCAGTCAGCGTGGTCGCGTCAACAATGGCGAATGGCACGTCCAGCATCTTGGCCAGCGTCTGCGCCAGCAGCGTCTTGCCCGAACCGGTCGGACCGACCAGCAGAATATTCGACTTCGACAACTCCACATCGTTGCCGCGTACCTTGTTCATCTGGATGCGCTTATAGTGGTTGTAGACGGCCACCGCCAACTTCTTCTTGGTCTGATCCTGCCCAATGACGTACTCGTCCAGAAACGCCTTCACCTCTTGCGGCTTGGGTAACTGCGCCGGAGCGGCTCCCGATGCAACCTCGCCTCGGTCGTCCTCCAGAATCGAGTTGCAAACTCCCACGCACTCGTCGCAGATGTAGGCCCGTGGATAATCCGAGGGAGAGGAGATCAGCTTTGCCACCGCGTCTTGCGACTTGTGGCAGAATGAGCAGCGTAGCGATTCATCCGTACTACGAGACGTTTTCATTAATTCGTCAACTCCTGAGATGCCAGACCAACCTACGAGCAACTGCCAAGGGGAACTACTAAAGTCTACACCGGAACCTCTCTTCGTCTACTACACAGTAGTCATCCCTATTCCCCTTTTAGGGCACACCCTTTGGTACCATGCCCTGCACCCTATATCGACCATGCGCAACAAACAGTAATTCAAAGGAGATACCGCTATCAAGAGAGCGTTTCCATTTTCTCCCGCACCGCAGCAGGAACCACAAAAATCACTTGTAACAAGAAGAACCCCGGCCGTTTCAGCCAGGGTTCGTAAAAAATGTTGCTAAAGTTTCTACGCCTCTTGCCGATCAATCATTCTCTTCGGCCTAAGTTCGCGGACGATCAATAATGTCATCAATAATGCCGTACTCCTTCGACTGCTCGGCCGTCATGATGAAGTCGCGCTCCACATCGCGTTCGATGCGGTCCAGCGCCTGCCCCGTAGACTTGCTCATCAACTTGTTGGTGATCTCGCGAATGCGCAGAATCTCCCGCGCGTGGATGTCAATGTCAGTAGCCTGTCCGCTCAGTCCGCCCATCGATGGCTGATGGATCAGAATCCTCGCATTGGGCAGTGCGAACCGCTTGCCCTTCTTGCCCGCCATCAACAGGAACGCCCCCATCGACGCCGCCTGCCCAATGCACAGCGTCTGCACATCGTTCTTGATGTACTGCATGGTGTCGTAGATGGCCAGTCCCGCGGTAATCGATCCGCCGGGAGAGTTGATGTACAACTGAATATCCTTCTCCGGATCCTCGCCACTCAGGAAAAGCAACTGCGCGATGATAACATTGGCAATATTGTCGTCAATCGGCGTCCCCAAAAAGACGATGTTGTCGCGCAGCAGACGGCTGTAAATGTCGTAGGCGCGTTCGCCTCTGCTCGTCTGCTCGATAACCATCGGTACCAATCCCATTTCGTCTCCCTCTCGCTTGCTCTTTCGCTAACTTGCTGATTTGCTGCTCTAGCTAGCCAGCTTCTCATACAATAGGCTGCTTGTCTTCTCTCTCCGCAGTTCCTCGCGCAACCGATCCAGTCCGCCGTCCTCTACCAACCGATCTCGCAGCGTAACGTAAGGCTCGCCCGACTGCATTGACAGCAGCATCACCTCGCGATTCAGCTCGTCTTCGACTATCGCCACCTTCTCGGCGTCGGCAATCTTGTCAACCACCAGCGACGCTCTCACCTCGCGCTCGGCCTCGGTCCGCTGCGCCGCGCGCAGCTTCACGAAGTCCAGTCGACGCATATCCTCCGGCTTCATTCCCTGCTGCGCCAGGGCGCGCAAGCCACGCTCCAGCCGCGCGTCGATCCTCTGCTGCACAAACGACTCCGGCACCGGGAAGCTGAACTTAGCAATAATCTCGTCCAGCATCTTGTTCTTCGCGCCGTTGGTCAGGGCCTCGCGCTTACGCGCGGCGAAGCGTTCGCGCATTTCTGCCTCGAAATCCTCCCAGCTTTCCTTGTTACCCAGCTTCTTGGCCAGCTCCGCGTCGCGTGCCGGAAAGATCTTCCGCTTGATCGACTTCACCGCGATCTCATACGCCACGGTCTTGCCCGCCAGCGATTGCTCGCCAAAGTCCGCCGGATAGTCCACCTCAAACGTCAGTTCCTGCCCGGCCTTCGATCCCCGCAGTGCGTTATTGAAGGCCGGAATCGTATTCTTTCCGCCAATCTCGATTAGCACGTCGTCGCCGGTTACTGGTGGCTCGACCGTTGCCTGAACGCCGTCCTCGGTGACCGTCTCAACCAGCGGCTTGATCTCGCCCTTGAAGCGGATCTCGGCCCAGTCGCCCTCGACCAGCGCGCGATCCTCCTCGACCGCCTCAACCGTCGCCTGTCGATCCATCACAAAGCCCAGCTCCGCCTCGAACTCCTCGTCCGTCAGCTCGACATTTGGCTTCTCCACCTTGACCGCATCGTAGCCCGCCACGTCGAACTCCGGCAAAACCTCGAACGCCGCCTTGAAACGCAGCGGTGCACCGTCAGTCAACTGTAGGTCCAGCAACTGCGGCTCGCTCGCCGGATGTAGATTCCGCTCCTTCAACTCCCTGCGGAATCGCTCGCTCACCAGAGCCTGCAGAACCTCTTCGCGCAGCTCCTTGGCGAACTTCGACCGCACCAGTGACGCTGGCACCTTGCCTGCGCGGAAGCCCGGAATCCGTGCCTGCTTCTGATAGCGCTTGATGGCCTTCTCATAGGCCGCCGATACCTCCTCGGCCGGAACCTCAAGAGCAATCTCCTGCGTCAGATCGGGATTCAGCGATGGCCCGTGCGAGTGCCCCTCATGCGAATGCTCGTGATCGTGTCCCTCGTGATCGTGACTATCGTGTATGTGCACCTCGGGCGCCGCGCTCTCTAACTGCTTCTCCGCAGTCTGCTCGCCAGTCTCGTCTATGCCGATCACGCCTGTTGCGACCGCGCCAGCCTCAACCGCGCCAGCCTCCGATGTCTTCTTCTTCGTCGTCAAAGTAAACCTTCCCTAAGTGCCAATCTGTAGATAGGTCGCACCACCCCTCAGATGAGCGTCCAGCGCATCGATGAAAGTCCCGAGAGGATCTGAGCGCGACCAGTGCCTCTCACCACTCTACGAGTCTTGGTTGTGGAGGGTCAAACGCCACGCCACACATCGCCATCTCCCCTGCCATCCCAGCCGCTAAATCAGCTACAAAGGAAGCCACTCCCGCCCACCAATCGCTGGGCAAGGCATACTGGATGAATGGGTCTAAAGTTTGAAGTCGGCGCGACAGCGCAATCCGGCGGACGCCGCGCTGCGTTGCATCTGCCGCACGGAAGCGTCGAGACGCCGGTCTTCATGCCCGTCGGCACTGCTGCAACCGTCAAGGCGGTACAGCAGGAGACACTGGAGCGGATCGGCACGGACGGCGCAGGTGCGGAGATTATTCTCGCCAATACCTATCACCTCTACCTGCGTCCTGGACACGAGTTGGTGCGCCGCGCAGGTGGCGTGCATCGCTTCATGAGCTGGCGCCGCCCCATGTTGACCGACTCCGGCGGCTTCCAAGTCTTCAGCCTCTCGAAGCTGCGCAAGGTGACCGACGATGGCGTCGAATTTCGTTCGCACCTCGACGGCTCCAAGCACTTCTTCTCACCCGAACACTCGATGGAGGTGCAGATCGCCCTCGGCGCCGACGTGATGATGGCCTTCGACGAGTGCGTTGAGACGCCCGCAACCTGGCAACGCACGCGTGACTCGATGGCTCTGACCCACGCCTGGGCCGCCCGCTCCAAGGCCTACTTTGAAGCCCACAGGCACGAAGTCCCTTGGACCGCCGTCCCTAACACCTCCGATAAAAGTGCTTTATTAGATGACCGCACACAGTGCCTCTTCGGCATCGTGCAAGGCGGAATGTACGCCGACCTGCGCCGTGAATCGGCCGAACGCATCGTCGAGATGGGTTTCAACGGCTACGCCATCGGCGGCCTGGCCGTCGGCGAACCGCGCGAGATCACGCGCGAGATGATCGCGCGCACCTTGGAGATTTTACCCAAAGACAAGCCGCGCTACGTCATGGGCGTCGGCTACCCAGACGAGATCGAGCAGTACGCGCGCATGGGCGTCGACATGATGGACTGCGTCCTACCCACGCGTGCCGCCCGCCACGGCCTACTCTTCCGCAGGGCTCTACCGGGAGAGAGGCAGGACGAAGGCGAGTTGACTGACCAGGAAAATACTGCCGCATCTGGCGCGACACCCTCCGCCATACGCATGAATATCAAGCGCGTCGAGTACGCCGAAGACCAGCGCCCCATCGACCCGGCCTGCGTCTGCCCGGTCTGCCAGCGCTACACCCGCGCCTACCTCCGCCACCTCTTCGTCTCGAAGGAACCACTAGCAGCCACTCTGAATTCGATCCACAACTTAGCCTTCTACCTCGACACCATGCAGCGCGTCCGCAGCAGCCTCGCGGAATGAAATGGCGGACACCTCACTGCCATTATCCTGAGCACCCCAGTCGCCGTCATCCTGAGCACAGCGAAGGATCCCTATACAACTCTCTTCCCTTCCGCTGCTTGTTTTCTTGTTTGTCCTTCCGCTGCACAGCGGAGGAATCTGCTTTGCCTTGTTCTGTGAGCACACTATTCTGAAACATTGCTAAAGAATCGGGCTGACCTTGCCCTGCTTGACTGGCGGCGTCACCATAGCGCTGGTGTCCTTCAACGCGGCGATGTCGCGGTCGTAGCGTCCGACGATGGAGTTGCCGCGAATCACGGCCATCTCCTCCAGCATCTTCATGCCGTCCT
>CAZPZL010000142.1:0-6730 GCA_964590925.1 uncultured Granulicella sp. | reverse complement strand
TCCCAGCAGGATGAAAACTGCTCCAAAGTTTCTTTGCAGGACATGGATTCGCCCCTCCTGCAAAAATCGCACGCCTCGCCCGATGACCCGATGTATCACCGCTGGCTCCACAGAATTCCAAATGCAATTCCCCTGGGATCGGGCGGCTGGCAGGCGAAAAACATCTGCGCGCCGTGTAGGATTTAGTTACGCATGAAGAACGGACGCAAGAACCCTTTTCGCCAGCAGGGGAAGAAGATGCCACCCAGACAATCTCCCGCCCAGCCGCTACAGGTCGGCGAGCGAGTGGATGATTCGCCTGTTGCTGAAAAGTCACTTCCTGAGCCGCTGCTTTCTGGATCATTCGATACTGCAAGGCCAATCTCCGGGCAGCCGATCGTCGGACAATATGCGGATTATGATCGTACTGCGGTGGAGCTTTTGTTGCAGCAGGCTCGTGAGCGCCACGGCGCCGGGCGATTGGCTGAGGCGGAGGTTCTCTATAAGCAGGTCCTGCAGCACAATCCCAATCATGCGATAGCACTGCACTTGTTGGGCATGATTGCATGTCAGATGGGGAATGGCGCGGTTGGACTGGAGCTACTCGACCGAGCTATTGAGATTAATCCAGCTGACGGCGAGGCCTACTGTACGCGAGGCAATGCGCTGTATCTACTGCAAAGATACGCGGAGGCGGCGGAGAGTTATAGCCGAGCCGTTCGGCTAAAGCCGGATCATGCGGAGGCTTATCAGAATCGAGGCGTCGTTCAGTTTGCACTGCGACAGTATCAGGCCGCCGTGGAGAGCTATGATAACGCCCTCCGCCTGAAGTCGGATTTTGCCGAAGCCTACTTCAATCGTGGCAATGCGCATCATGCGATGGAGCAGTATCTGGCAGCGATTGAGGACTACTACTGGACGCTACAACTGAAGCCGTACCATGTTGAGGCCATTAATAATCGCGGCTGCGCATTGCAGGCGTTGCAGCAGTATCAGGCGGCGGCGCAGTGCTTCGAGAAGGCCCTACAACTGAAGCCGGATTACGTCGACGCACTCAACAACCGTGGCAACGCACTTGTGGCTCTGGAGCAGCACGTGCGCTTCCATCCAGGCTATGAATACATCAAGGCGGGCGATTTGTTTGAGGCTGCGGTGAAGGCGGTGGCAAGGATCACGCAGATTCAGGACAAGACGCAGAGAGAGGCCGCGCTGGATGCGTTGCCGCTCGAACTGCGTTCGCATCCGGCGGTGTGCAACTATCGCAGCCTGAACTTTATCAAACGGGAATCCAGCGGCAAGGATCTGGTGATCTATTGCAGCCCGATGACTGAAGAGTGGAATCCGAAAACGGCGAGGACGAAGGGCATCGGAGGATCAGAGGAGGCGGTCATCTGGCTCTCCCGACTGCTGCATGAGCGGGGATGGAACGTCACGGTCTACTGCCGATGCGGGGCAGAGGAAGAGGAGTTCGATGGTGTCCAGTGGAAGCCCGACTGGATGTGGAACTATCGCGACCGGCAGGACGTGACGGTGATATGGCGTTATCCCCAGCTCATAAAGAACGAGATCAATACCAGCCAACTGATGGTGGACCTGCACGACGTGATTCCCGAGAGCGAGTTTACGGAAGAGCGGCTGAAGAAAATCGACCGGATTTTCGTAAAATCCATATTTCATCGCATGTTACTTCCGCATATTCCCGACGAGAAGTTTGTCATCGTCCCTAATGGCATCGACACAAGACTGTTTGAGGGGAGAGTCGAGCGCGATCCGCTGCTGCTAATCAACACTTCATCGGCGGACCGAAGTCTGGAGGCGTTCGTCGATTGCTTCGAGCAGATCAAGAGGCAGGTTCCCAACGCAAAGGCGCAGTGGGCCTACGGCTGGGGTGTGTGGGACGTTGTTCATGCGTCGGATGCACAGAGGATGGAATGGAAGGCCCAAATACAGCGCAGAATGCGAGAGCTTGGCGTGGAGGAATTGGGCAGAATCAGCCACGACCAGATTGCGCATCTCTACCGCAAGGCGAATATCTTTGTCTATCCGACCGAGTTCGCCGAGATCGATTGCATCTCTCTGTCGAAGGCGATGGCTGCAGGGGCAATTCCAGTGACGACGGACTTCGCCGCGATGGGCGATAAGGCCGGACACGGCGGGGTCTTTATCCACTCCCAAAAGACGAAGGACGAGTGGGTAAGACCGGGGCAGTTTCTTTTCGGGATCGCGGACCCGGAACAGAGAGCGCAGTTCGTTCGGCAGGTGGTGAAGTTGCTGCTGAACCCGCCCAGCGAGCAGGAGCGTGAGCCGATGCGTGAGTGGGCCAGAGGTTCGTTCGACTGGAACAAAGTTGCCGACGCGTGGAATGTTGCTCTCGATGGCTGTCTGGCTGTCGCAGGTCGCCTGGATGGAATCGAAGAGAAGGGCACCAGAGAGACCGGACACAAGAATTCTCGGGGCCAGATGGATAAGCAGCAGCGCTCTCCGCGTTCCAGGCAACCGATTGGTAGTCAGCCAGTCGCTATGCAGCCTGCAAGCACGACGGAGGGAATCCTGCTCCAGAGTGCCAGTGAACACCACGCCGCTGGGCGATTTACCGAAGCGGAGGATCTCTACCGGCAGATCCTGCAGCACAATCCCAATCATGTAATTGCGTTGCACCTGCTGGGCATGATTGCGTGCCAAAGGGGAGACGGCGCTGCGGCGCTGGAGTTGCTCGACCAAGCCATCGAAATCAATCCGGCGGACGCCGAGGCGTATTGCACGCGTGGCAATGCGTTGTATCTACTACAGAGATACGAGGAAGCGGCGGAGAGTTACAGCAAGACCATCGAGTTGAACCCAGATCATGCGGAGGCCTATAGCAATCGAGGCGTCACGCTGTTTCATCTGCGGCAGTATGCGGTCGCCGTGGAGAGCTATGACAACGCCATTCGGCTAAAGCCCGACTTTGCTGAAGCCCACTTCAATCGAGGTAATTCGCTAGAGGCTCTGGAGCAGTATTTGGCGGCGATAGCTAGTTACGACCGGGCCATCCGACTGAACCCACGCCACGCAGAGGCTTGCAATAATCGCGGGAGCGTATTACAGACTCTGCAACAGCATCAGGCGGCACTCGACAGCTATGAGATGGCTCTGTCGATCAAGCCGGACTACGCCGACGCGCACTGCAATCGCGGCATCGCACTTCAAGTGCTCAAGCAGTACGAGGCGGCCGTTGCAAGCTATGACATGACCATCCGGCTGAAGCCGGGTTTTGCAGATGCCCTCTACAATCGCGGCAATGTTTTATATTTTCTCAAGCAGTACAAAGCTGCACTTGAAAGCTACGACAAGGCGCTGCTTAGCCGTCCGGATTATGAGTATTTACCAGGAATGCGGCTGCATATGAAGCGGTTTCTTTGCGACTGGGAGAATATTGCGGAAGAATGCCAACAGGTGGAGGCCGCGATTAATCGCAACGAGACTGCGGCGCTCCCGTTTGCCATTCTGGCTATGACCGATTCTCCGACGCTGCAAAGAAGGGCGGCGGAGATATATGTACGCGACAAGACGCCGCAGCATCCGAGCCTGGCGGAAATCCCCCGCAGACCAAAGCCGGATAGAATTCGTATCGGATATTTTTCGGCGGATTATTTCAATCATGCGACCAGTTATTTAATGGCGGAATTATTCGAGCGGCATGATCGCAGTCGGTTTGAAATTATTGGATTTTCCTTCGGCCCGGATACAGTGGATGAGATGAGTCAGCGAGTGTCGAGGTCGATGGATCGGTTTCTGGACGTTCGATTCCTCCAGGATCGAGAGGTCGCCGAACTTAGCCGAAGGCTGGAGGTGGATATTGCCGTGGACCTGAAGGGATTTACCAAAGACTGTCGTCCTGGCATCTTTGCCGAGCGAGCCGCTCCCATTCAGGTTAACTATCTTGGCTATCCCGGTACGATGGCAGCCGACTACATCGACTATTTAATTGCGGATTACATATTGATTCCAGAGAATAGCCAGCACTATTATTCAGAGAAGATTATTTATCTTCCGGATAGTTATCAAGCGAATGATTCGCAGCGAACTATCGCGAATCGGACCTGCACGCGGGCCGAGAATGGGTTGCCGGATACGGAGTTTGTGTTCTGCTGCTTCAATAGCGTGTACAAGATCACACCAGAGATCTTCGATATCTGGATGCGGATACTAGGAAGGGTCGCGGGCAGCGTCCTTTGGCTTCTGGAGGAGAATCTCTGGGTGGGCGATCACCTGCGCAAAGAGGCGGCGCGGCGTGGAATCGCTCCCAATCGATTGATCTTCGCACAACCGCTGTCCTTGGCCGATCATCTGGCTCGGCACCGACTGGCCGATCTGTTTCTGGATACATTGCCTTACAACGCGCATACTACAGCGAGCGATGCCTTGTGGACCGGATTGCCAGTGTTGACGCGCACGGGAGTGACCTTTGCCAGTCGCGTCGCCGCCAGCCTGCTGCACGCCATGAATCTGCCCGATCTGGTTGTTGCGACGGAAGCGGAGTATGAGGAGATGGCGGTCGCTCTGGCACTGGATCAGCAACGCTACAAGGCGTTGCGCCAACGGGTTGAGGAAAGCCGGCAAAGCGCTCCTCTCTTCAATTGTGAGAGGTTTACTCACCATCTGGAATCGGCCTACAGCGCAATCTTCGAGCGGTATCAAGCAGGTCTGTCCCCAGAGCATATTTATATTCGTTAGACTGCGGCAGGATTAAACTTGTTGGCCCACGACATTACGTTGGCTGGAGGGCGGTTTTGTTGTAGTTCGGAGACCATGTACTTCATGTAGGGATCGATGTGGTGAAAGAAATGTTTATAGCCCGCGCAGAGATAATTCAATCCCGGCTCGCCGGTTGCGGTCGTGAGGAAGCGATGCTTGGGGCACTCTCCGTTGCAGGCGAAACGCACGTCACACGAGACACAGTCGGAGGGTAGACCTAGTTCCTTTCCTTTGCCGAAGCGGAGTTGCTGCGGCAAGGCGGACAGTGTGGACATGGGGCGCTGTAGTATATTTCCCAGCTTATTGTCGGGATAGACAAAGTGGTCGCAGGAGTATAAGTCTCCGTTGTGCTCCAGAGCCATTGCGGAGCCGCAGGTACGCGCAAAGACACACAAGCTTTGGTCCATCCCCATCCAAGATTCGAAGGCTACATCGAAGACCTGCACAAAGACGCGTGCGACATCCGCACGGACCCATTCATCGAATACTTCTTGCAAGAATTTGCCGTACTGCAAGGATTCAACCGACCACTCAGAGACACTCATCGATTGTGGCGCGAAGGGTTTGAGTAGATGCAAGCCATTGGCATCTGACGTGGTGGAGATTTGCTCGACGACGGGAATAAATTGTAGATACTTGCTTCCGATTTCTTTCAAGAAGCTATAAACCTCTCGCGCGTGGTAGGAGTTCTTGCGATGGACTACGGTGAGTGTATTGAACTCTACGCCGTGCTCTTGCAGCAGGTGCAAGCCGCGCAGAACGCGGCTGTGCGTGGGTTGGCCACCCTTATCGACACGGTAGGCATCGTGCAGGTATGCGGGACCGTCGATGGAGACACCTACCAGGAAATTGTTCTTCGCGAGGAACTCTCCCCAGGAATCGTCGAGCAGAGTACCGTTGGTCTGAAGCGCGTTCTCGATTACTCGGCCATCGGAGTACTTTTTCTGTAGTTCGACGGCACGCTGGAAGAATGCAATACCCATCAGTGTAGGTTCGCCGCCCTGCCAAGCGAAGTGAATCGTTGCGGAGGTTTGCGATTGAATGTATTGGCGGACAAAGGATTCCAGCACGTCGTCCGGCATCTTGAAGCTCTTGCCCGGACTGTAGAGCTTTTCTTTTTCGAGGTAGAAGCAGTAGACGCAATCAAGGTTGCAGATAGCACCGCTCGGCTTGGTCATGATGTGAAAGTTCGTCATGAGGAACCGGCCTTTTCTACAGAACAAGATGAATTGTAGCGAGCTCAGGAGTGCGAATGGCACTTGCACTTGTTCATGATGGCGGTGTGCAACCGCTCGCGCAGTTCGGTGGGAAACTCAACGATCTCGTTCTCGCGGTAGATGGAGATGGTCTTGCGCGTGGAGTCGAGGACGACCTCGCAGTGGTGACACTCATTGACGTGAGCCTGAACTTCGGCAAGCAGATCGGCTTCAACCTGTCCGTCGAAAAAGTCGGTGAGTTGGCTAAGAAAGTCGGTGCAGGTCACGGTTTTTTGCCTCCGTTGTTCTGCTTGAAGTAGCGACTCAGACGCTCGCGCAATTGTAGGCGCGCACGCAGCAATCGTGATTTGACCGCAGGAACGCTCAAGCCGAGTGCCTCCGCTGTCTCTTCGGTGGAAAGATTTTCAACGTCGCGAAGCGTAAAGACTGTTCGAAAACTAGGAGAAAGTCCCTGTATGGTCTTGCGGAGAATATCGCCGAGTTCGCTCTGTCCATAAAGCTGCTCCGGGTTTGGTCTCCACTCTGCGAAGTCGCGCGGGATGGAGCCGTCTTCTGTCTGCACGTCTTCGTCCATGGAGACGGTCCTGCTGGTCTTGCGCTTGCGCAGGCGCATCAGGCTTTCGTTGACCGCGATGCGCACCAGCCAGGTGGAAAACTTGGAGTTGCCCTGAAACTGATTTAGCTTCTCGTACGCTTTGAAGAAGGCCTCTTGCGTGATGTCTTCCGCGTCTTCGCGGTTTTGCGTAATGTGCTGCGCCACGCGAAAGATCTGCCGTTCATACTGCCGCACCAACTGC
>CAZPZL010000141.1:0-6746 GCA_964590925.1 uncultured Granulicella sp. | reverse complement strand
TTTCGTCTTTTTTTTATTAACAAGGTCTTGATTGCGCGGAAGGCAAAGATGGGTGGACAGCTTGCGACTGTGTTGGGTGGGGGCGGGCGAGGCTCTTCAATGTGGGTTTTCGGTGGTCTGGCGGGGAGTGGGGGAAGAATGCTTGGTGTATGAAAGATTTTTTTGTGGTGGATGCGGCAAAGTTTGACAACAAGGCTGTAACAAGCTTCTTTGCGGTCTCGTCGATCTCGGCGCGGGAAAAGAAGACTGGTGCGGGGCAGTATCTGGCACTGACGTTGAGCGATAAGACAGGGTCGATCGAGGCACGGATGTGGGACGACATCTCGTCGGCTGCTGCAACCTGCGAGGAGGGTTGCTACGTTAAGGCGCAGGGGCAGGTGTCAAAGTATCAAGGGAAGTGGCAGATCACATTGACCAAGCTGCGGGTGGCGGCGGCAAGCGAGGTCGAGGCCGCAGACTTTGTGCAGACAACGCAGTACGACATTGGCGAGATGTGGACGGAGCTGCGCGGGTATGTAGACGGGTTTGCCAACGCCGACCTGCGGCGGCTCATCTTCGCGTTCCTCGATGACGAGGAGATTGGCACGGCGTTTCGCGCGGCTCCGGCGGCCAAGGTGCTGCATCATGCGTGGGTCGGCGGGCTGCTGGAACACGTGTTGGCGCTGGTGAAAGTGTGTCGCGCGGTGGCTCCGTCCTACCCGGAGGTGGATGCCGACCTGTTGGTGACGGGCGCAATTCTGCACGACATCGGCAAGACGCGCGAGTTGAGCTGGGGCGCCAGTTTCGGCTACACGCTGGAGGGGCAGATGATTGGGCACATCTCGATTGCTCAGGGGATGCTGCGGGAGAAGGTGGCGAGCCTGCCGGGATTTCCTGATCGCCTGCGGGTGCTGGTCGAGCACATGATTCTGAGCCACCACGGGAGGATGGAGTTCGGATCGCCCAAGCTGCCGATGACGCCGGAGGCGATCTTACTGAGCGCGCTGGACGACGTGGAGGCGAAGTTCGCGGCGATGCGCAGGGAGTTCGCAGCGGCAGAGTCCGCGGGAAAAAAGCCCGACGAGACGACCGAATGGGTGAGGAGCATGGATCGTCCGCTGCTGAACTCGCGGGCGTATCTGGAGGGGAAGTAGCGGCGCTATTGGTGAAAGTGGAGGGCGAGACCGATGGTGACGAGGTTGGGCTGTAGGTTTTGGATGGGGAAGCCGAGCCAGGTCTGGCGCTCGTAGTCAATGCGCAGGTTGAAGGAGCGAGTGAGGGAGTAATCCGCACCTCCGCCGAAGGTGTAGAGGGTGTATGCGATGTTGGCGTCGTTGCCGGAGAAGTTGTAGACGCCGCGTCCGATGAGCACTTTGGCGTAAGGCTTGAAGCGTTCGTCGGTGGTGTAGAGGCGCGGGCCGATCTGGAAGGTGCGCTGGTAGACGGTCGAGTCGTCGGAGGGAGAGGCTTGGCGGAAGTTGGCCTCGAATCCCCAGTGGTCATGCTGGTCGAAGGTGGTGTAGGCGGTGCCTCCGGTGAGTTTGGATTTGTTGAAGTTGTAGGTGGAGGTGCCGAGCGAGAGGCCACCGCCGATCTGTAGATCTCCCACGCGGCTGGCCGTGGGGCCGGACTGTGCGCGGGCGGGAAGCGCGAGACAACCGAGGACAGCAAGCAGAGCGGCGAGCAGACGGCTTGAGCGCGACGGGATCGTCGAGGCGTATGAACCGTACATGCTTCTCCTACCTGCTCTTACGTCCGAAACATTTTACTGGTGCCAAACGAGGCACAAAGCGACTATAAAAGAGGGATTGAAACCTCAGCAAATGGTAGCAGGTTTTTGCTGGGGGATGAGTTGCGGGCTGTGGTGCGTTGTTACATGTTTCGATCGGTGGACCAGCCGCAAAGTTAGTAGTCGGGTCCTTAATCGACTTACAGGACACTTATGCGTCGCTTCTCTGTACTGACGACGATTGCGCTGCTGCTGGCTGGGATGGGTATGCAGGGGCGCGCGCAGACGACGAGTTGCACGGGGCTGTGTCTGCAACAGACGATGTGTACGGGCAATGCGACGACATCGATCAGTGGCAAGGTGTTTGCGCCCAATGGGACCGACCCGCTGCCCAATGTGACGGTCTACATCCCCAACGACACGGTGCAACCGTTTACGCCGGGAGTGAGTTGCCCAACGGTGGGCGCGCCTCCGTCGGGATCGCCTCTGGTGGGGGCGATAACGGCGGTCGACGGCAGCTTTACCCTGAACAATGCGCCGGTGGGGACAAACATTCCGATAGTGGCTGTATCTGGCCGATGGCGGGTACAGTCGACGGTGAATACTACAGCCTGCGCCAACACCGTGGCCAACCTGAGTATGCCGCAGAACCAGTCGCAGGGCGACATCCCTAAGATCGCCATCGCCTCCGGCGACGTCGATCAGGTCGAGTGCATCCTGCGTCGGGTGGGCATCAGCGACTCGGAGTTCACAGATCCGACCGGCTCGGGGCGAATCAATATCTATAAGGGAACGACGAACTCCGGCGCAGTGATCGACGCTGCCACCCCCACGCAGGCCTCGCTGATGGAGAACTCTTCCACGCTCAATCAATACGACGTGTTGATGCTGCCGTGTCAGGGATCGTCCGTCGGAGGCGTGGAATCCGGGACGCCGGGCGCGACCGAGTTGGCCAACTTCATCGCATTCGCCAATGCCGGCGGACGAATCTACTCCAGCCACTTCAGCTATGCGTGGATGTACAAAAATCCGCCGTTCAATAGTGTTGTGAACTGGGATGTTGGGCAGGGCGATCCTGCGGACGGCACAGCGACGGTCAATACCAGCTTTTCCGCTGGCCAAACCCTTTCGCAATGGCTCCAGCTCCCTGTCATCGACGCTTCCACAACGGCCGGGCAGATGTCGTTGGATACCTTGCGCGTAGACACCAACGGCGTGGTTGCACCTACCCAGTCCTGGCTGACGTTGAACAATTCGTCCTATGGTAATCCAGTCATGCAGTTCGTCTTCAACACGCCGCTTGCCACGACCGCCAATCCGACACCCAACCAGTGCGGGCGCGTGCTGTTCAACGAGTACCACGTCGAGAATGGATCCAGTTCTCCCCTCAATTATTTTCCCAGCGAATGCTCCTCCAGCGGAGCCATGACTCCTCAGGAAAAACTGCTGGAGTACATGCTCTTCGAGTTGACCAGCGATGGTGGGCAACCAACGTTGACGCCCGCTACGCAGGATTTTGGATCGGAGGCGGTGAACTATCCGACGGCGGCGCAGACCTTCACATGGACCAACAATTCGAGCTTTCCGCTGACGGTCGGGTCGGCGACGATTACGGCAGGTGGACCGCAGTTCAGCATTGCGACTGACGGTTGCACGAACGTGACGGTGGCGGGCGCGGCGAGCTGCACGGTCACGGTGATCCTTACGCCGTCGGCTCTGGGCGCTGCGAGTGGAACGCTGACCTTGGTATCGGGAGGACTCTCACAGTCAGCGTCGCTGACGGGAACAGGGGTTCCGGGCTACTCGCTGGCGTCGGGCAGCTCGCTGAACTTTGGCAATGTGGAGGTAGGGGACTGTTCCAGCCAGACGCTGACGCTGACGAGCAATGCCAGTGGGCCACAGACGGTGCCGAGTTCGACGATTACGGCAAACTATACGATAAGCACGGCGGCGTGCGGCGCGACGGTCGCGGCTGGCGGAAGCTGCGTGGCGACGGTGACGTTTAAGCCTACGGCGCTGGGCGTTCAGACGGGGACGCTGGTGGTCAACTCGTCGGGCAGCCCGCTGACGGTTTCGCTAACGGGCAATGGGATTCCCGGATTTATACTGTCGCCCGCGACGCTGAGTTTCGGCAATGTGGATGTGGGCGCGACGGCTCCGCTGACACTGACGCTGACCAGCGTGGCGCAACGCTCGCTGGCGACGCCGGTCTTCGCGACGACGGGGTACTTATTCGTACAGCACGGCAGGCTGCGGAGCAATTGTCGGCGCGCAACAGAGCTGTCAAGTGACGGTGAGCTTTACGCCGCCGACGACTGGGCCGCTGACGGGCACGCTGGCCGACAACTCGACCGACCCGGTATACAGCGGGTTGAACGCAACCATGAGCGGCAATGGAGTCGACTTCACGCTGTGGCTAACTCCCAACTCGGGCACGGTGATTGCTGGCGATGGAATATCGACGACCGCGACGCTGACACCGATTGCAGGCTTCAACGCACCGGTGACGGTGAGTTGTACGGTAGGGTCGGGCGCAACGGCTGCGGCCTGCTCGCTGAATCCGACGACGCTGACGCTGAGCGCAGTGACGACGGCGACGGCCAGTTTCTCGACCACATCGCAGTACACGGTGATCGGATACAGCGGACTGGGCGGACGCGGCTGGATGTGGCTGGTGGCGGCGATCAGCGGAGGAGTGCTGTGGCGGAGACGGCGTGGGGCGTTGCGCGGTGGGTTGCTGGTAGTGCTGCTGGGCGCGATAGGGTTGTCGCTGAGTGGGTGCACAGGCAAACTGCCGGATCAGAATCCGACGTGGACCGGGGCAGGGAACTACTCGGTGACCGTGTCGGCAACCGACGGGTTTCTGGTTCGCTCGGCGACGTACAGCCTGACGGTGACGGCGAAGTAGCTCGGGAGGGGTAATCTCTAAATTTCATAGAGGCGATTTGTTTGGGATAAATAACTTAAGTACAGTATAATCAGTGTTTGTGCAGCATTTGGCAAATTATTCATTGTCGCCGAAATACGGTTTTTAGGATGTCGGGGAAAATTAAATATGTTTTGCGGAATTTTCCAGCAACTTTTTTCTACGGAGTGCGTCTCAATACATGTAGCAAGCAATTTGTCGGAGCAGTAGTTCCCTCAGCTCTGGCTTCCCCTATCCGCAAGACCACTCCTACCTTTTAGTAAGGCCCCCAGAGCATCGGGGGTCTTCACTCCTTAAAGGGCAAAACAAGCAGCAACGAAATACAGAGAACCTTCACTGCGTTCAGGATGACGGCTTCAGTGGGGCGTTCAGGATGGCGGACTTTAATAGCAGATTCATGGGCGAGGTTTTGAAGGCGAGATTGGGATCGGCGGATGAAGGCCGGGGGAACCAAGGTGGGAACCAATTTGGGCGTTATTGCAACTTTTATGAAGAAACAGCGTCTGGAGAAGTATGCTGTAGGTATAACTGGACCGCTCGGAGGATTGAGCGGCTGGTTTTTGCAGGGGAGGATTTACTTCATGAAGATCTTTCGCAACCTTACACTGGCGCTGATTGCATTTGCGGTATTGGCCGGGTCGGTCGTACCAGCAAGCGCGGCTCGTCATCACCACCATCATCATCACAGACGGTAGGCTCAATTAATTTTATTGCAGACAACAAGACCCGGTCACAATGGCCGGGTCTTGTTGTCTGCCAAACGCTGTGTGGTACATATTCATGGAGGAGCAACGATTATTTTCCTCCGTTCGTTCCGCTGAAGAGAGAGCCGAGCGGTACCGGGACGTTGATGCCGAGAAAAATTCCAGGGTGGTAAGTGGTTGAGAGGATGTTGCCGGAGTAAATCAGGGAACCTGCAACGCCTGAAGGACTTATCAGCTGGGTAGGAAAGCCGTCAAAGGCGTTTTTTGTATTGTTTTGAAGGTTTGTCAGGTTGAACTGAGAGTAGTAGGGATTGTTGGCGGCTTGCTGCGTCTTGACGGTTTGAATTGCCACAGCTCTAAATCCGGGCGACGGCTGATTGTAGGCTCCGTAGACAAACCCCGCCATGAGGTCGAGATGGCTGGTTAAACTATGAGAGAACCCAAAGGTGTAGCCACTTAAGGTCTGGCTTGATGTGGAAGAAAGGTTCAGATTTACAAAGGCCTTCCACGGGTAACAATAAGTCCATCTGGGTTTTGCGGCAGTATAGTCGCTGGGTTGGCAATCGTGACTAGTGTATCCGACTCCGTGAATTGGAACCTGAAAGGAGACACCGACCAGATATTGCGGCGTACTGCTCCCGACTTGATTGCTGGATAAAATATTTGCGTTGTTGCTATAGTCCGAGTCATGGCTTGACCGGAATGGTATGTCGGTACCAATTCCGATAGACGCGTAGCATTCTCCACAGATCGATTGCACGCTCGATATCGTTGTGGTCGTACTGAACGCTGCAATGGTGGAGCTAGCAGAAGTATCGGTAAGCGTTACGGTTGCGGTTCCTTCACCGGTAAAAATGACTGGCACAGTTGCTTTTCCGGCAACAAAAGCAACCGGAGGAGGAGCCGAGGAGATTGCTACACCCGAGATTGCAAGGGTTGCCTGTCCTGCATAGGTAGAGATGAGGGCTTTGGTGGCAGTATTTACAACCGAAACGGCTATCGACACCTGGGTTCCAGCGATGATGTTGTTTGGAATAAGGATCTGATAGCTGTTTTGCGCGTGAGCGGCAACTGAGAGACCAAATCCAGCCAGGGCCGCAAGCAGAGTAGAGATGCGAACAAAAGGCATGAATCCTCCAATGTAATGATCTGATAGTCAACAAAAGATCTGTGCAGAGGGCCTGTTTGTGATGAAGCAGAGTAGTAAGTGGGCCTATATGTGGTGAAAAGGATCAAGTTGCGTTCGGCGAGGCTGAGTATTGCCGATATGATTTGTGAAGTCAAGCGAAATCTCGCGAATACTGATAGAATCGATTGAATCCACTCCTAAACGGATTCCGCAGGAGAGGCAATGCAGGCAATTCTGGCGCTTGAGGACGGGCGCATCTTTCGTGGTAAAGGCTTTGGT
>CAZPZL010000140.1:0-6807 GCA_964590925.1 uncultured Granulicella sp. | reverse complement strand
TGAAGATCAACTATCAGTCGATCGGCTCCGGCGGCGGCATCAAGCAGACGACCGAGGGCACGGTCGATTTTGGTGCCAGCGACATGCCGATGACCGATCAACAGTTGAGCGAGGCCAAGGTCAAGGTGATGCACATTCCGACCGTGCTTGGCGCGGTAGTTCCGGTGTACAACCTTGCTGGCGTCAGCAAGCCGCTGAACTTTTCCGGCGACGTGATTGCGGATATCTATCTGGGCAAGATTACCAAGTGGAATGACCCGCGCATCGTGAAGGACAACCCCGGTGTCAACCTGCCGAGTGCCGCGATTCTTCCGGTGTATCGCTCGGATGGAAGCGGCACAACATTTATTTTCTCTGATTATTTGAGCAAGGTGAGTCCGGCTTGGGCCAGCGGTCCCGGCAAGGGCACAGCGCTGCACTGGCCGACCGGCATAGGACAGAAGGGCAATGAGGGCGTGGCGGGAATGGTTCGCCAGTCGCCGAATTCTTTTGGCTACGTTGAGCTGATCTACGCGCTGCAAAACAAGATGGAGTATGGCGCAGTAAAGAATGCAGCAGGCAAGTTTCTGCAAGGGACTCCGGCGGGCGTGACGGCTGCGGCTGCGGCGACGGCAAAGAGTATACCGGCAGACTATCGTGTGTCGATCACCAATGCTCCGGGCGCGTCTTCCTACCCGATATCGAGCTTTACCTACCTCCTGATCCCCCGGCAGTTTGCTGATCCGGCAAAGGGGGTAGCTGTGAAGGACTTCCTGACTTGGATGCTGGAGCACGGCGAGAGCGAGGCTGCGGAGCTTTACTATGCGCCGCTTCCTGCTCAGTTGCAGGTGCAGGTGAAGAAGACCATCGCAACCATCAAGTAGAGTGAGTGTGTCCGCGCGGACGCGGGTGAATTCCGAGTCCGCGCGGCAGGATCTTTCGGGCCGATGAGGTTGGGGCGAGAGAGCGGGCATCTGTATATACAGCTACAAATGCAAATACAGAGATTCTTCACGTCGTTCAGGATGACGGCAATTGGTTCTTTCTGAAAGGCAAAAATAGGGATTTCAGGATGAGTGCAATTCATTACTGTAATGCTACCTTCCATGTCGATTGAGAGAGAGTCGGAGCCTTCGATGCCACAAGCAGTGCCAACCTCGCGGATGGAAGAGGGTACGCCTTCGGGTGATGCGCCCCGTTTGCACGCGCCTGCGATTCTACAGTTTGTAGAGGCAGCGGAACCGGTTGCGCAGGAGGGGCCGCAGTCGCCGATTCGCAAGTACCTGAACGCGCGCAGCAGCGGTGGTGTGGCGGACAAGACCTTTGCGGGATTGATGCTGATCTGCGCGTTGAGTATCTTCGGGATCGTTATATTCATTCTGACGATTTTGATTATGCGTTCGAAGCTCAGCTTGGCTCAGTTTGGCTTCAGCTTCTTCACCCGTTCGGCATGGGATCCGGTCTCGGGAGACTTTGGCGCACTGCCGTTTATCGTTGGCACGCTGGAGACCTCGCTGCTGGCGCTGGCAATGGCTGTGCCACTGGCGATGGGCGTGGCAATCTTTCTCTCCGAGCTTTGTCCGGAGAGGCTGCGCGCTCCGATTTCATTTTTGACTGAGTTGCTGGCGGCGATTCCAAGCGTGGTTTATGGCCTCTGGGCGGTTTTCGTTCTGGTGCCGCTGATGCGCGACCAGTTGGGGCCGTTCCTCTACAAGACATTGGGTTGGACCGGATTATTCGAGGGAGCGAACTTCGGCGTAGGTATGCTGACCGCCAGCATTATTCTCGCCATCATGATACTGCCCATCGTATCCTCGATCACGCGCGACATTATGTTGGCGGTTCCCGTCTCGCAGCGCGAAGCCGTGCTGGCGTTGGGCGCGACGCGCTGGGAGATGATTCGAACCGGAGTTCTGCGCAACGCGCGCATCGGAATCGTGGGCGCGGTAATTCTTGGCTTGGGCCGTGCACTGGGCGAGACAATGGCGGTGACGATGGTGATCGGCAACCATCCCGACATTTCAAAGAGCCTGTTTGCCCCGGGATATACGCTGGCCAGTGTAATCGCCAACGAGTTTACAGAGGCTACTGGCAACATGTACCTGAGCGCTCTGATCGAGATTGGCCTGGCGTTGTTTATTGTTACGATTATTGTGAATGCGATTGCGCGCGCGCTCGTTTGGGCGGTGACGCGTGGCGCTCCGGCGAGGGTGAACTAGATGAGTGCGAATCCGATCCCGATCCCAACGCCAACGGACGAAGGCAAATCGATGCGGCCTCCGATGAACTTTCAGACGCGAAGGATGCGCGTCAATTCGCAGCGACGTTATCTGATGAATTATCTGGTGACGGGTCTGGCGGTGCTGAGCACAGTGTTGGTGATTGTGCCGCTGGTGGCAATTCTGGTCTATCTGGTCTACAAGGGCGCAAGTTCGCTAAACTTCGCTTTCTTTACGCAGATTCCCGCTCCGGTTGGCGAATCGGGTGGTGGCATGGCGAACTCGATGCTGGGATCAGGGATTATTCTGCTGCTAGCCAGCTCGATGGGGATTCCCGTAGGAATTGCTGCTGGGGTCTATCTGGCAGAGTACGGACGGGGACGACTGCTTGCAATGTCGGTACGATTCACTGCAGATGTGCTGAACGGTATTCCGTCGATTGTGATGGGCATCGCCGCCTACTCGTTGATTGTGATGCGGCAGTTGCATTTTTCGGCCTTCTCGGGCGGTGTGGCGCTGGCGATTATGATGGTGCCGACAATTACGCGCACCACCGAAGAGATGCTGATGACGGTGCCGCACGCGATTCGCGAGGCGGCGCTGGGCCTTGGCGTGCCGAAGTGGCGCACGGTGATTTCGGTAAGCCTGCGCACAGCATCGCCGGGAATCATTACGGGGTGCATGTTGGCATTCGCGCGCGTTGCCGGCGAAACGGCTCCGCTACTGTTTACAGCTTTCGGCAACCAGTTTTGGAGCTTTAAGTTGAATGAGCCAATCGCCGCTCTGCCGTTGCAGATTTATGTGTACGCCATCTCGCCCTACGACGAGTGGCACCGGCTGGCATGGGCGGGATCGCTGGTACTGATTCTGATGATTATGGTCTCGGTGACGCTGGTGCGCATCTATGCGGGGCGCAACACACTGAAAGGGGCAAGCTAGTGGGAGTCGGCATCGATGTAGAACATCTGAACGCGTGGTATGGGGCGAATCACACGCTACAGGACATCAATCTAAATATTCCGGCCAACCATGCGACGGCGCTGATTGGCCCATCGGGTTGCGGCAAGAGTACGTTCGTTCGTTGTCTGAATCGGATGCACGAGACAAACCCCATCGCGCGCGCTACTGGCGTAGTTAAGATGGGCGAAGTGGACATCTATAAGGACGCATCGCCCGTGGTGATTCGTCGCCGCGTCGGCATGGTCTTTCAGCGGCCCAATCCATTTCCCACCATGTCGATCTACGACAACGTCGCGAGCGGGTTGAAGCTGAATGGATTTGGCAACAAAGCGATCCTCGATGAGACGGTCGAGCGCAGTTTGAAGGCCGCTGCGCTGTGGGAAGAGGTCAAGGACGACCTGAAGAAGAAGTCTGGCGCGAGCCTCTCCGGTGGACAACAGCAGCGTATGTGCATAGCGCGCGCGCTGGCGGTCGATCCCGAGGTGCTGCTGATGGACGAGCCTGCGTCGGCGCTCGATCCGGTCTCAACCTCGAAGATCGAGGATCTGATCTTTCAGTTGAAGAGTCAGTATACGATTGTGATTGTGACACACAATATGCAACAGGCCGCGCGCGTGGCCGAAAATACGGGATTTTTTCTGAACGGCAAGATGGTCGAGTTCAGCTCGACGCACACCATTTTTACCAATCCGCGCGACAAGCGGACGGAAGACTACATTACAGGGAGGTTTGGCTGAGTATGGCGACTCGCATTAAATTTCAGCAGAGCCTCGACGACCTGAAGGAGCGCCTGTTGATTATGGCAGGCATGGCGGAGCAGGCGATTCAACGCTCGATTGAGGCCTACCGCACGCGCGATCTCTCGATCTGCGATCTGGTCTTTCGTGCTGAGCCAGCGATCAACCGCATGGAGCGCGAGATCGATCAGCTTGCGCTCGACCTGTTGGCAATGGAGCAGCCGATGGCGATCGACCTGCGCTTCATCCTGTCTGTAATCCGCATCAACGCCGACCTGGAACGTGTCGGCGATCAGGCGGTCAACATAGCCGTGCGCGTGCGCGAGATGGGGGCGTTTGCCAACATCGATCTGCCAGTGGATATTCCCAAGCTAGCCTCGTTGGCCTCGGCGATGGTGCGAAAGGCGCTACAGTCGTTCATCGAGGCGGACGCAGACCTGGCTCAATCAGTGTTGCAACTGGACGATCAAGTGGACGCGATGAACGACGCAGCATTCTTCTCGCTCAGTACACTCATCAAGGAAAAACCCGAACTGACGCCGCAGAGCCTGAACGCGCTGATTATCGCGCGTAATCTGGAGCGAGTTGGCGACCACGCGACCAACATCGCCGAGGACGTGATCTTCTGGGTGCGCGGCGCCGACGTCCGTCATAGCGGCTCCGAGTTGCGCAACAAAAGCAGCGTTGCATAGAAGCGCTGACAGATAACTCCATCTTTTTATTGACTGGAATTTAGCGTTCGGTTAGCCTTGTTGTTCTCCGGGAATCAATGATTTTGCGCGTGCGAGCGCGTGTGCCGGAAGATCTACTGGGAGAATCGTTATGGCTGGAGTATGTGCATTGTGTGGTAGTCAGGTTTCGGCGACTACAGGGTCCTGTTCCTGCGGTATTGTTTCTCCGCCAAAGAAGACCAACGTGTGGAAGATCGTGCTGATTGTAGTGGGCGTCATCTTCGCGTTGGGCGTTGCTGCGGTCGGTGGTCTCGGATATATAGGTTGGCGGGCGATGCACTCCAACGGTAACGCCATACAGGTAGGGCAGGCAGCCGATGTGAACGAGGCCGACCTGGGCATCAGCATCTATCCGGGAGCGGTGCGACTGCCCAGCGGAAGCGCACGGGTGAAAATGTTTGGCATGGAGACCGAGAGCGCCGGATATACGACTAGCGATCCGCTGAGCAGCGTGTTGAGCTTCTATCAGGATAAGTTGAATAATTATCAGGGCAAGCTTGAAACGAATGCGGTAAGCACATCCCAGAGCAATGGAGCGACCGTTCTCTCGCTCGCCGGGATCAACGGAAATGCCAAGGAGACTTTGGTCGTTACGTTGAAGCCAAGCGTGATAGCGGCTGGCCAGACCGAGATCACAATCTCCCATGTCAAGTTTGCCGCTCATTAGATGTATGGCTGTGTGCTACGGTGTTGGCGCGGGCCTCCAGTTGGGATCGGTGAGTTGCGGTGTGGCCAGCGGAGTGTGGCTGCGCGAGGCTGCGCCGCCGGTCCACTTGTCGTAGACGCGGATGACGGGCAACGTATTTCCGTCAGTATCGACCATGCCGCGATCTTGGCCGGCATGTGGCCAGAAAGGCTCCCACCAGAAGACTCCTTTGCCGCGACCGTCTGGCACCGCCATGACGATTCGGTTTAGTTCTTCAAGAAACTGCGCTTGACCCTCTGGGGTCTCTGGAAAGGGCCCGTCGTGGTTGGGAAAGTACTTGCTTGGCTTCCAATCGTATGATGTCTCAATGACGATAACGTCCTTGTGGTAGCGGCGGGCGGTGCTGTCAAGGTTTTGTCGCAACTCCATCAGCGAGTGGTAGTCGTGCGTGTAGTACGACTGAGCCATTACGTCGAAGGGAATGTTGTAGGTGAGGAACTTGTCCCACCAAGCTCTGCTTGCGGCCCAGTCTCCCCCTAGGTCGAGCTGAATGAGGATGCGCGGGCGTGCCGCTGTGCCGCGTCCGGCATCCATGCCGCGGATGCCAGCGCGAACCAGATCGGCGTATTGATCCCAGTTCTCTGGCAACTTGCCGTCGGGCCACAGGAAGCCCAGTGTTGGCTCGTTTCCGATCTGCACCATGTCGGGCATGGCGCCGGCGGCGGCAAAGGCGGCAATCGAGTTGCGAGTGTAGGCGAAGACGGCGTCAACCAGTTGCCGGTGCGTCTTGCCCTGCCACGCTGTGGGTGTAATCTGGTGGAACCGATCCGACCAAGTGTCGGAGTAGTGGAAGCCGACCTCGACCTTGAAGCCGAGTGCCTTGGCACGCTTGGCCAGATCTATGGAGTAGGCCAGATCGTTGGGCAGATGCGTGCGTTCCGAGGATGGATCGACGAAGACTCTCATGCGAACCCAGTTGTAGCCGTGGTCGCGCAGAATCTGCAGGCCGCTTTTGGCGACCCCGTCCTCCTTGAAGATCACGCCGCTCTGCTCTGCCTGCGGCAGAAAGCTGACGTCGGCTCCGAAGGCGTAGGGCTCGTCGTCTGACTGGGCACTGGGCTGAACGCGCGCGGCGTGACTGCGCGGTGGCGTGGATTGCGCGTTGAGATCTGCGGTGAAAACTGTGGCAAGGACCAGCAGGCTGGTTGATACAAAGCGAGATAAGCGCATGGAAACAAACTCCTGAGAGAACTTCACTGGTGTATCACAGGCGCGTGGAGAAAGGCGATTTGAATTTAGCTGTGAGCTGTGGACGTTGAACTATCAGTGCAAATTCATTGGGAGAAAACAGTCAGCGATTGGGGCGGCGCGTAGGGGCGGCGCGTAAATGCTGGCTTGTCTGGCGTAGATGGATTGAGTAAGGATGACTTGTTACTTGGCTGCTCGTTGACGAAAGATCCACTTTCCTGCATACTCAAAAGAGTGCCTTGACTTTGGGTTGGGGACAGTCACAATTACCACGGTCGGACGATTCA
>CAZPZL010000139.1:0-6853 GCA_964590925.1 uncultured Granulicella sp. | reverse complement strand
CGATGACCCAAAGTATCACCGCTGGCTCAACAGAATTCCAAATGCAATCCCCCTGGGCAAAAGGATCTGTAGCAATTCGGGAGAGACTCTACTGGTGCGCTCCGGGGTCGTGCGCGGGGTGAAGCATATGCTTGAAGTCAGCATAGAACTCGCTGACTACGTCGCCGAGCGCCGCACCTCCGAGCGAGCCTCCGAAGGTCTGTAGAGTCTGCGAGATGCCTCGATTGACCTGCGGGTAGTAGAGGTTGGTCAGCGCGGCTCCACCCATGGTTCCTGATAAAAACGCGAGGTTTGGAGTGGAGTGTCCGCCGTCAGTCCGAGTGAATATCGGGCGTGTGCCGGAGTAGATGAAGCGTACAAGGAAGTGGTGCGTCGGGCCCATTCGATAGTAGCGGGGATCTTCGTGGAAGAAGCTGGACATGACGCTATCGCTGAAGACGCCTTCGGAGGAGTCGCGCACGGCAGCGGCACCCAGTCGTTGGCCGTAGGCACCCCCGTCGCTGCCGAAGTTCGGGCTGCCATTGATCAACTGCTCGTAGTCCGCCGAGGCAAACCATCCAACTGCGGCGAACGGCGAGAAGGCGTCGCGCAGGCCCAGCAGAGCCTTGTCATTAGTGCTGAGAGTCGGCGCGATTTGATCCGGCTCGATGTACTTCTGGGTTTTGGATGCGACGGGCATTGCGGCGATGCTGCTGGCAACGATGGAATTCGATGGCGCGGCTGAGATTGGGGGACTGAGTGGGGCAATGCTGGAGCTATCGACGATTGCGACGGCGAAGTCTGGCGCATCGGGTAAAGGTCGTGCGGCGAGGCCACGTTGCTCAAAGGACGATCCCTGCGCAAGAGCTGAAGTTGCGGGAAGCGCAAAGGCGGCAAACATTGCGCACACGATGATGGTGCGACGGGTTATGTGGTGCGATTGATCGCCCATGGTGGACTTCCTCTCTACCGCGGAGTCCAGATGGGGTCGCACGAGCGACCAAAATAACAAGATCCCGTATACAAGAGAGACGCCAACGACGCGCGTGGAGTTGCTCCGGCAGCGACGAATTTAGGACACCGATTGCAGAGTGTAGAGCGTGGATTACCAATCAGGCACCGCGCGCACGATTGCGTAGTCTGGGCATTGACCCGCGCTTTTTTGCGTCGCCATACTAAAGAGTGGAGAGGTATGCCATGACGGACGACGGAGTGAATCGTTGGGAGCAGCCGATGCGTGCTCGCGCGCACGCCCGACGACGGCTTCACTGGACGCTGATACTTCTGCTGTCTGGGCTTGCGGGTTGTCGCCATAAGACTCCACCTGCCACCTATCAACCGCCTCCGCCGGTGACTTCGACCGCTCGCAGTGCGGGGCGTTCGGTCCAGTCCGATGCGGGAGGCACGGCGGTGGGCAGTCGTGCCACACAGAGCGCATCGGCGGGGAGGACTGCGGAGCAGCCCACACCACACGGTAAACCGGTGTCGTCCGAGGTCGGGCTGGCAAGCTGGTACGGTCCGCCCTACGCTAATCGCGCAGGGGCCGACGGCAGCATCTACGACCAGAATGCCATGACGGCCGCGCACCGCACGTTGCCGATGGGCTCGATCATTCGAGTGACTAATCTAGCGAACGATCAGTCAGTCTTCGTGCGCATTACAGATCGCGGGCCGTTCGTCGACAACCGCATTCTGGACCTGTCGCTGGCGGCCGCGAAGTCGATTGACTTGTATCGCGCGGGCGTCAGCAAGGTGCGAGTGGATGCCTATGCTCCGCCGGTGCATCCTGGCGTCGATCCGGCAGGAAGATGGTGCGTGCAGATTGGCGCGTTCATCGATCAGGCAGATGCAATCCAGATGAAGAACGATTTGATGCGTCGTTACAAGACCGCCAAGGTCATCGAGTTTGCGGGGCCGACGGGCCACTGGGTGCGCATCAATCCGGCAAATTCTGACAAGGCAAGCGCCAGCCAGATAGCCAGCAGTATTCATCTGCCCGACGCATTGCCCTATATCGTGCGCCTCAACTAACAGAATTATTTGAAGCTGTGGCTCCCAGCCCTGCGGAAAGATCAAACACACCGCAAGGAGGGCCCATGATACGCCGTTGGACGGAAAAAGAACAAATCCCCAGCATTTGCCGGGGTTCAGGTTTGTTTCTAAGATGTCTTTGGATGCCCCTGAAACATAGTCCTGGCGGAGGGCGTAGTCCACCTGGCCTGCCCGATGTTTTTACCAGTGGCCTAGGTGCTCAGGCCGTGCTGGAGACGCGTGGGATGATTCTTTTGTATCGTGGCAGGCCGCTGGCTGCGCTCTACTCCAGTAGATGCGGAGGACGCACACGATCACTACGCGAGGTGAGTACGGAGGCTGGCGACAACTATCCGTACTACGCCGTGCTCTGTGAGTGGTGTCGACGGCATCCGTTGGTCTGGCGCAAAACGGTCGACGAAGGAAGTCGCGTACTTAAACCGAGCGACAATATAGCGCGAATTACTGTGGCGCGCCAGAGGGGATGGAGTGCGATCCCCGGAAGCAACTTCGCTGCGACAAATGACGGCAGAAATGTACAGTTGGAGGGCCACGGTGTAGGGCACGGCGTCGGCATGTGCCAGTTTGGAGCGATGGGCATGGCTCGCGAGGGCGCAGGCTTCCGACAGATTCTCTCCCACTACTATCCCAACACCTCACTTGCCCCGTCTCTGTAATCTTGTTCTCAGTGCTTGGTTCGAAATATTGATTTTCAAATGTCGTCTAGATCAATCACCTTCGGCGAGAAAAGTGGTGTGCCACATCACCCGCATCGCTCTCAATCTGCCCAAGCAAAACAAACTTTCAACCTTGGCATGAGCGGAAAGCGACTTAACGTCGACTGGAATAGCAGCTCCCTGCTCTATCTACTCGCTGTAGTGTCTTGGTGCGTCCACCCTGGTGAAGGTTGCATCTGAACCAGTGTCATTACTATCCTCGCTATAAACTGGTCTCGTTCGGAAGTCCATGGAAAGATAATTTTGCGTTGCAGTCAGCGACTTGGAGTAATAGAAGTAGACATTTTCAGGTCAAGCCGGTGGCAATGGTTGCTGCCGCGATCCTCGACTATGGACGGTTAATCGTGCATTCTGGTGATAGTCCATCCGATCCTCTTCGTGGAAATCTGATTGCTCGTTACAACCAGCTTCTCGCGTTCAGATCGAATGAACATCCTCCTGAAACTTCACAGGACTTTAGTGCGAGACAGAACACCAGGGAGATACAGTTTGTTGCCTGAAGCAGAAGCGCCTGAGCCGGATATTCGCAGGGTTCTGATCTACCGTCTGGGAAGCCTGGGCGATACTGTGGTGGCGCTACCGTGCCTTCACCTGATTGCGCGACGGTTTCCCAATGCGGAGCGGGTGTTGTTGACCGGCTACCCAGTTACGGCAAAGGCTCCGGCGGCGGCGGCGGTGCTGGGCGTATCGGAGCTGGTGCATCGGTATATGAGCTACACGGTGGGGACTCGCAACGTGAGTGAGTTACTGCAAGTGGCGTGGAAGATTCGTCGATTCGCACCAGAGGTAGTCGTGTACCTGATGCCGATACGGCCCTACAAGAGCGTGCTGCGGGATCGGATCTTTCTGCGGCTCGTCGGGGTTGAGCGAATCGTGGGATTGCCGGAGCAGCGAATGCAGAAGCGTCGCTTGGATGCCGCTACGGGACTCTACGAGGCAGAGGCAGTGCGACTGGCGCAAACAATTCGTGAACTCGGTGTAGCGGGCGTAGACAAGCTGGACAACTGGGATCTGCGGCTGTCGCAGGGGGAACGGCAGGCTGCTACAGCGGCGCTGGGCAAACTGGCTAGCAGACCCTTGATCGTCTGCGGACCGGGGACCAAGATGCAAGCCAAGGATTGGGGTAAACAAAACTGGCGCGAATTGCTGGGGCGATTGCATGCGCGCTATCCGCAGCATGGGTTGGCGTTGATTGGCGCAAGTGAGGACAGCGAGGCAAGTGAGTTCGCCGCCGAGCGGTGGGGCGGGGCCAAGGTGAATCTGTGCGGACAGCTTACGCCGAGGGAAACTGCGGCGGCGCTTGCTGGGGCGCAGGCATTTCTTGGGCCAGACTCCGGACCGATGCATCTGGCGGCCAGCGTCGGAGTTCATTGCGCGATAGCATTTTCGGCCCACGGACTTCCCGGCGTATGGTTCCCGGTGGGAGAGATGCACCAGATCGTCTATCATCGGACCGAGTGCCATGGCTGCGGTTTGGAGATTTGCATTGATCGAGAGCAGCAGTGCATGAGGGAAATTACGGTCGACGAGATGGAACAGGCCGCGATACGCGTTCTGGAGAATTCAGCGCAAAACGCGCTAGTCGAGGTTCAATAGTGGCACAGGCAGATTGGCATAGCGGGCTGGAAGGCGGATTTTCATGATCATCGTTACGGGCGGGACGGGTTTTATCGGCAGCAATCTGGTGCATGAGCTGAATGCACACGGCATCGCCGACATTCTGGTAGTCGATAATCTTGCCAACGCGCGCAAGTTCGTCAACCTGCACGGCGCGCGCTACGTGGACTACATGGACAAGCGGGAGTTTCGCCGCGCCATTGCAGACAACGCGCTGGGCGCGGGGAAGGTCGAGGCGATCCTGCATCAGGGGGCATGCTCGAATACGCTGGAGGACGACGGCATCTACATGATGGACAACAACTTCCAGTACACCAAGGAGGTGCTTGGGTTTGCCACACGTTACGGTGTGCCGCTGGTCTATGCGTCGACTGCGGCGGTCTACGGGCTGTCGGGGTCGGGACGTTTTACGCCAACCATCGAGAACGAACGGCCGCTGAACGTTTACGGATTCTCCAAGCTGGCCTTCGACCACTACCTGCGCCATCAATTTTCGCTGAATGCCGTGCCGACGACTGTGGTTGGACTGCGCTACTTTAACGTCTATGGGCCGCGCGAGCAGCACAAGGGGCGTATGGCGTCGGTAATTCACCACTTCACCAAGCAGATGAAGCAGACCGGTAAGCTGCAGATGTTTGCGGCCAGCGGTGGGTACGGCGACGGAGAGCAGCGCCGCGACTTCGTCTACGTCCGCGATCTGGCGCGGCTGAATATGTTCTTCGCCCAGATTGGGCCCTACACGCCGATGAATCCGATGGATCCGACGATCTATCGCGGGGTGGTCAACGCGGGAACGGGCACCAGCCGCAGCTTCAACGACGTGGCGTGCGCGTTGATGGCCGTACACGGCGAGGCCGCCATCGAGTACATCCCCTTCCCTGCAGACCTTGAGGGTCGCTACCAGCACTTCACCGAGGCCGATCTGTCCGGCCTACGCGCGCTGGGATGCGACTTACAGATGACCAGACTGGAAGAGGGAATCGTGGAGACCTACGCTACGCTACGCAAGATTGGGGAGTAGAGCAATCCTGCTTTGCTATGCGAGTAACGCGTCCACGGCTTCGAGCAGCGAGGAAAAGTGTGCATCGGCTAGCTGGCGCGCCGATTCCACTCCCGGCTTCTGGTGCGCGGGTTCGCCTTCGATGAAGGCTGCGCTTATGCCGAGGCTATGGGCGAATTCGATGTCGGAGAGCGAGTCGCCTATCATGACACTGGTGGCGGCGGCGATCTCAGGAAAGTCGGCGCTGGCCTGATGGAAGAGTCCAGCAAGAGGCTTGCGGCAATCGCACTGGTGTTTGTCGTGGGGGCAGAAGTAGAAAGCGTCTACAGACGCTCCCTGCGATTGTAGCGTGTGTTGTAGTGCAGCGTGGATCTGGCGCACGTCGTCCTCGGTGTAGAGACCGAGCGCAATGCCTCTCTGGTTGGAGAGGACGATGACGCGCAGGCCTGCGAGGTTGAGGCGATGGATGGCTTCGGGAACGCCGGGCAGTAGATCGAACTCGCTCCAACGCGTGACGTAGCGGCCCTCCGGCATCTTGCGATTGAGGACGCCGTCGCGATCCAGAAAGACCGTACGCAGCGGGCGCGGAGGAAAACTGTTTGCTTGATCGGGCACAACGATATGATAGCAACAGCGTTGGCTTGAGCAGTTCGAGGGGGATCGGTGATTGAGCAACTGCACGAGGTGGTTCGACAGATCGAGCAGGGATGGGCGACAAAGCGGTTACTAGTGGTCGGCGACGTAATGCTGGATAAGTACATCTGGGGCGAGGTGGCGCGCATCTCGCCGGAGGCTCCGGTGCCAGTGGTCCGGGCGACGCACCGCAGCCAACAGCCGGGTGGTGCCGCCAACGTGGCGATGAACCTTAGCCGTTTGGGCGCACAGGCCGAGGTAATTGGCTTCGTCGGCGACGACGAGGACCAGCGACTGCTTGCCGAATTGCTTCGCTCCAACGGAATCGAGCCCGACTTCATCGTCTCGGAGGAGTTTCCGACCATTACCAAGCTGAGGATTCTGGGCGGGCGGCAGCAGATGCTGCGTCTGGACAGCGAACGACAGGGCGCACGGCCGGAGCGCGACTGCCAGCGGCTGATCGAGCGCGTGCTGGCGCACCTGCCCGGATCGGACGCAGTGATTCTCTCCGACTACGCCAAAGGCGTACTGACGGTCGAAGTCTGTAGGAAGGTGATCGCAGCAGCGCACGAGCGCGGTATTCCCGTATTGGTCGATCCCAAGTGCGCCGACTTTACCCGCTATCGCGGAGCGACAACGATCTGTCCCAATCTGGGCGAGTTGGCGGCAGCGGTGCATCTGGACGCGCGCGAGTTGACGCCACTGCTCGATGCAGCTCAATCGCTGGTCTCCAAACTCGACATCGAGTTTATGACCGCAACGCTGGGCGAAAAGGGAATAGCTCTGCTGCGGGCTGAAGAACGCGTTGTGGCTCCGGCGGTGGGTGATGGAGCTTTACCTTCCGGCGTATCGCGTC
>CAZPZL010000138.1:0-6856 GCA_964590925.1 uncultured Granulicella sp. | reverse complement strand
GCTGGCAAGGTGATGTTTGTCTCTGGCGCGACGCAGGTGGGCTATGCGCTGGGGCTGCTGCTATTTGTTCCGCTGGGCGATGTGTTGGAGCGGCGCAGATTGATGATGCGGATGTACGCGGCGGTAATCGTGGCGCTGCTGCTGGTCTCAGTTGCACCGACGCTGGCGTGGCTGATTGCGGGCAGCGTTCTGCTAGGGCTGGTGGCTTCGGTGACGCACATCGTGTTGCCGATTGCGCCGGACATGGTGCCGAGCAAGGCCCGCGGACGAGCCATCGGGACGGTGATGATGGGGCTTCTGTTGGGCATTCTGCTGGCGCGGACCTTCGCCGGCTGGGTGAGCCACGTTACGGCGCTGTTTGTTTATGCGCCGCGACTGTTTCCCGCCGGAGCATTCTGGGTGACGGTTGGCTGGCGTTATGTGTTTATGAGCGCGGCTGTGGCAAATTCTGCGTTTCTGGTTCTGCTGGGTCGCAGGATGCCGAAATTACCGCCCAAGCAGAAGCTGCTGTACTCTGACGCGATGCGGTCGTTGTGGACGCTGGTGCGCACCCAGCCGCTGCTGCGCGAGTCGAGCCTGATCGGGGCACTGATCTTTGCTTCGTTCAGTTGCTTCTGGACGACGCTGGCGTTTTTGTTGAGCAGTCACTACGGGCTAGGCGCGGGCGTGGCGGGTAGCTTCGGGCTGGTCGGCGCGGCTGGTGCAATGGTGGCTCCGCTGGCGGGTAGGCTGTCGGACAAGCGAGGTACGCGATGGGTCCTGACTGTCGCAATGACGCTGCTGGCTCTCTCCTATGTGCTGCTTTGGGCGGGCGAGGCAGCAAGAATGCCGCTGGCCGTGCATATGGTGGTTCTGGTGATTAGCGTCATTGTGCTGGATCTGGGCGCGCAGCTGGCGCAGGTGGCCAACCAGACGCGTATCTTTGGGCTGGTGCCTTCGGCGCGCAGTCGGCTGAACACGGTTTATATGACGATATATTTTGCTGGCGGGGCGATGGGATCGGCGCTGTCGACCGTAGCGTGGGAGCGCTGGAGGTGGAACGGGGTCTGCGCTTTGGCGCTGACGCTGATCGCGGCGTCCACTCTGCGCCATACGCTGGGCAGCCGCACCCGCGAACCCTTCAACCCGGATTCGCGTGGCGATCACGCGGTGGCCGACTCGATGTTGGGAATCTAGCAGTTTAACCAGTACCGTAACGGGCGAAATATTGGTCTAGCCAAGAGGTTGGCCTTTTGCATACAATTATAAGTGAACGACTTGCGCATAGATCCGTTCTGCGAGTGGTTGTTTCCGGGTGAGGTTCTCGATGGGATTTCTTTCGCGCAAGAAAACGACCGAGCAGGACCGAGACTTTTTCTTGCGGGCGGGCGTCTCTACTAGCATGAACAGCGCGGCGATGGCCATCTCGTTGGAGCGTGCGGAGCAGAGTCAGCAGGAGAATGCAGCGATTGCGCGCGGCCTGAAGGCTCACGACGCAGAGTTGATGGACCACCTGATCGAGCAGTATCAGCACCGTCTGCTGCGCTACCTGATGTATTTATCTGGCAAGCGCGAGGTCGCAGAAGACCTGTTTCAGGAGACGTGGATGCGGGTTCTGGTACGTGGCAGCCAGTACAACGGCAAGGCACGCTTCGATACCTGGCTGTTTACGATTGCGCGCAATCTAGTGATAGACCTTTCCCGCAAGCGCACGGTGGCATCTCTTGACCAGATGAACGAGCCGTCCGATGAGGGACGTTGCTTTGAGATTGCGGCCGAAGGGCCGACGCCATCGGAGCAGTTCGAGTGTGGTGAGAGCCGCGCCGAGGTGGCTGTAGTGATGTTGAAGCTGGAGCCAAGCTACCGCGAGGTCCTGACGCTGCGCTTCCACGAGGAGATGTCGCTGGAAGAGATTGCTACCGTGACGCGAGCGCCGCTGTCAACGGTGAAGTCGCGGCTCTACCGCGGTTTGGCCGCACTGAAGCCAGAGATAGAACAGTTGCGGGCACGTCGTACTGCGGAGGCAAACCTATGAACTCGCCCTTCAATAGTGCTATCGATTCCAAGGTTATTGCCGGGTCCGGGCTAAATGACTCGGCAAGCTTTACTCAGGAAGCACTGCGTGGAGTTTCCGTTGGCGCTCGTGCCAGTGTAGTCAATCGCACACATCGCGTGGTTCGCGAACGGGCGCGCGTCATTGAAGAACGACGCCGTAATGTGCGCGGACTTCTGCTTCCGCTGACGGTCTGCTCGGCGCTGCTGATTCTGCTTGGTGTTGCGGTCTGGAGCGGTCTGGATCAATCGGAGGCAATGGCTGCGGCACGCGTTCTTCCTGTCGAGGCCAGTTCGCCCGCCGGACCGGATTTAAGCAGCCAGTTTGTGGTGCTTCTACTCTGGTTTGTGCCGCTTTCGGTTGCGTTTCTGGCCACGGTCTGGTTGCGCCGCTCTCGCCGTAATGCCAATCAAGAGGCTCTCTAATGGCCAATCTCTGGGATCAGAGGACATCCGACTCTTCTGGGCCTGATGCGTCCGAACATGATGGCCTGAAGATGATCCCCGTCTGGTCGATCGGACTGGCCTTGGTGATGTTTGTGGGCTGGCAGCTCTTCAGCTACTACTCGGCACCGCATCGTCACACGCCAATGCATCTGCTGATGGACTACGTGACGGGAACCGTTCTGGCCAGCTATGTTCTTCTGGTCGGCTACGTCAGCCGCGATGTGAAGCTGCGCAAGATGCCCGCCGCACTGTGGATGCTGATAGTGGTGGTGATGCCGGGAGGCATCGGAGGAGTGGTTTATTTTCTGCTGCGCCAGCCAGTATTGATTCGCTGTCCGCATTGCACTACGGAGCTGACTGCGGAGGTTCACTTTTGCCCGCAGTGCCGGTTTCAGGTGGCTCCGGTCTGCGGTCAGTGCTATCGCGGAGTGCAGACGACAGACGCCTTTTGTCCGCAGTGCGGGCACAACATCGCCGAAGACGGCGGTCCGGCGCGACTGCACGCCTTCCGTGACAATTAGAGCAATTGTCTGTCATTCCGCAGCGCAGCGGAAGAATCTGCTTATGCTCGCAAAACAACGGTCTACACCATTTCCAAAATGACCTGGCTTGGTCGAGGCAGGTCTTCATTCCGAACCGTCGGGCGGGGCGACGGGCGGTCTTGGTAAACTGAATGGAGAGCTAAAGATTCGTGCCGATCCAATCCATCAATCCCGCAAACGGCGAACTACTGCGCAGCTACACGCCGCAGACTAGCGAGGAACTGCACCGCAAGATCGTTCTCGCGGATACAGCATACACCTGCTTCGCTGATGTGCCATTGCCGCATCGCGCGCTATACATGCGCAAGCTGGCCAATCTGCTCGATCACGAATCCAGCGAGTTGGCCGCGCTCATCACCACCGAGATGGGCAAGCCCATCGTGCAGTCGCGCGCCGAAATTGTTAAGTGCGCCATGGTCTGTCGCTACTACGCCGATAGCGCAGCGCGCATGTTGGCACCCGAGTCGGTCGATTTTCCCGCCAGCGACGCGCAGATTCGCTGGGAGCCGCTGGGCGTAATTCTGGCCGTCATGCCGTGGAACTTTCCTTTCTGGCAGGTCTTTCGCTTTCTTGCACCCGCTCTGATGTCGGGCAACACGGGGTTGCTGAAGCACGCCTCCAATGTTCCGCAGTGCGCTCTTGCGATCGAGGCCCTGGTGCGCCGCGCGGGCTTTCCTCGCGGCACATTTCAGACGCTGCTGATCGAGTCCGCGCAGGTCGAATCGGTGCTGGCCGACGAACGCGTTGTTGCCGTCACGGTGACAGGCAGCGAGACGGCGGGGCGCGCGGTGGCGGCGCAGGCCGGATGGCTGGTGAAGAAGTCCGTGCTGGAGCTGGGCGGCAGCGATCCGTTCATCGTTATGCACTCGGCGGACCTCGATCTGGCCGTCGCTGCGGCCGTCGAAGCGCGCTGCGTCAACAGCGGGCAGTCCTGCATCGCAGCCAAGCGATTTCTGATCGCCGACCCGATCTACGACGAGTTTGAGAGCCGCTTTGTCGCGGGCATGGAGGCCAAGAAGATTGGCGACCCCATGCTGGAGACCACCGAGATCGGACCACTGGCAACAGCAGGGCAGATTGATGCGCTGGAGACGCAGGTGAAGGTTGCTGTCGAGTCTGGCGCGAGAGTCGTGACCGGCGGCGAGCGCATGGTTGGCAAGGGCTTCTACTACGAGCCGACGGTGTTGGCCGAGGTGCGGCGCGATTCGCCCGTCTACCGACAGGAACTCTTTGGTCCGGTGGCGATGCTCTTCCGTGTCGCCGACATTGACGAGGCCATCGCCGTGGCCAACGACACACCATTCGGACTGGGAGCCAGCGTGTGGACGCGCAACCGCATCGAGCAGAAACGCTTTGCCGCTGCACTGCAATCGGGAGCGGTCTTCATCAACGCACCGGTTGCCAGCGACGCTCGCCTGCCCTTCGGCGGGGTCAAGCGCTCGGGCTACGGACGCGAATTGGGCAGCGCTGGAATGCGTGAGTTCCTCAACGCCAAGACAGTCGTTATACAGGAGCCGACGGCCGCCGAACGAGCCGCCGAACGCAACGCAGACCGAGCCGCCAGCGAGCCGGAGGCCAATGAAGATGAGGACTCCTACACTCCCTCCATCGCCCCCCGCTCGCGCAAAAAGGCTCCCAGCGAGCGCATCCACATTCCCTTTTTGGCGGAAGAGCGCGACGATAGGCGGTAGCCTGGAACAAATCTACTTCAGTTCAATGCCAGCGAAGAAGTAACCTATCTCGAAGGCGGCGGTGTCCTCGGCGTCGGATCCATGGATGGCGTTCTCACTGATAGACGCGGCAAACTTCTTGCGAATCGTCCCCTCCTCGGCCTGCGCCGGATTGGTCGCACCCATCAGCTTGCGCAGGTCGGCGATGGCGTTGTCTTTTTCAAGGACCATGGGGAAGATCGGCCCCGAGCTCATGAACTCAGTAAGGCCAGCGAAGAAGGGTTTGCCGGCGTGGACGGCGTAGAAGCCTTCGGCCTGCACGCGAGAGATTGACAGGCGCTTGATGGTGACAATTTTGAAGCCAGCCCGTTCGATCTCGGCTAGAATCGCCGCAGTGTTCCCGTTGCGAACCGCGTCCGGCTTGATGATGCTGAATGTTCTCTGTGCCACAGTATTTCCCCCTATGATGTGCTCGTCTGTATTGAGTTCAGAATTGTGCTCTATAAAAATCTCTGCAAAAGTCCTCGATTTGCTAGGGAGGGATTTTAGTCCCACCGCAAGTCGCGCAAAGCCAATGGGTCTTTAGTCCCTGAGAGAACGCTGAGAACTTGTGCAGGCCCTTGCCGAGTTCTGCGCACCCTAAGCTTTGTGCAAGTTGTGTACCTCTCCAGTGTAAAGCAATCTGCCAACTGCACCGAGCATCAAAGCCAGCCTTCAGGCTCATCTTGCATTGGGAGTGTGTCAGTCTGGATCGCGGACTCTACCATCGTGTACACTTGATTCCGCTTCAATACTTGAGCGCCATAGGTCTTGCGATTGGATTCTCTACAAAAGCAGCATGAGTTGTCCCTGCTAAGCGGGGACGAGGCGGTTGCCACCGCCGCCCTCGATGCCGGAGTGAAGCTAGGAACAGGCTACCCGGGAACTCCCTCGACCGAGATACTGGAGACGTTTGAGGCTTTGGGCGGGCGGGCGCAGTGGGCGCCCAACGAGAAGGTTGCGCTGGAGGTTGGCATCGGAGTTGCCTTCACCGGTGCGCGCGCCATCGTCACAATGAAGCACGTTGGGATTAATGTTGCCGCCGATCCGCTATTTACGGTCGCGCTGATTCGGCTGGACGGTGCGCTGGTGGTTGTTTCGGCGGACGATCCGGGGATGGCGTCGAGCCAGAACGAGCAGGACAATCGGCGCTACGCGTTGGCGGCGGGGGTGCCGATGCTGGAGCCGTCGGACTCGCAGGAAGCATATGAGTTTACGCTGCGGGCCATTGAACTCAGCGAGCGCTGGCAGACGCCAGTGCTGCTGCGCATGACGACGCGTGTCTGCCACTCAAAGACACTGGTGCGGCGCGGCACGCTTGCGATTGCTCTGCCCCAGACGCCACACTTCGCACACGACTTTCCCTCGCGGGTGATGATTCCGGCCTATGCCAAGCCAGCGCATCGGCGGCTGCGCAAGCGCTTGGCGGAGATTGCCGCGTGGAACGAAGCGTCGGGGCCGAACGCGATCGTCGCCGGTTCATCCAAGCTGGGAATAATTACCTCGGGAATCAGCTATCAGCATGTGCGCGAGGCTGCACCGGAGGCCAGCGTACTGAAGTTGGGTTTGACCTACCCGCCCCCCGTGGAGCGGATGCGGGAGTTTGCCGCCGAAGTCGAGCGCTGCCTTGTGATTGAAGAGGGAGATCCGTATCTGGTGGAGGCCGCGCGAACGGCGGGCATCGCGGTTGAGGCTGCGTCGGAGAGCTTTCGTTTCGGCGAACTGACTGTCGCTCGTGTGCGTCGCATCGTGGACCGCGACAAGACGCCGGAGGTGAAGCCAGTTCCGGGCAAGCCCCCGGCACTGTGTCCCGGCTGTCCGCACCGCACCGCGTATACGATGCTGCGAGAGATGGGATGCATCGTGGCGGGCGACATTGGTTGCTATTCGCTGGGCGTGCTGCCTCCGTTCGAGGCGATGGATACGCTGGTGTGTATGGGCGCCTCGATTGGAGTCGGGCTGGGACTGCGCCACTCGCTGCCGCCGCATGAGGCCAAGCGCGTAGTCAGCGTCATCGGCGACAGCACGTTCATCCACAGCGGAATCACCGGGCTGGTAGAGATGATCTACAACCCGCCGGAGAGCGGGCATCTGTTGCTGATTCTGGACAACGGAACCACGGCGATG
>CAZPZL010000137.1:0-6880 GCA_964590925.1 uncultured Granulicella sp. | reverse complement strand
ATCTGCTTTATTGTCGTTCGACTACGGCATACATCATTACGGGAACCGCTCTAAATTCGGCGACATAGTGTTTGAGGTGTTTTTGCTCGACCTTGTGATGGGTGCCGAGCAGGAACCGCTTCAGGTTCGATAGCGTGATGTGAACCCATGGGAACAACTCATGCGCTGGTTCCTCTTGCTTCGAGATCGCCGTTGCTATGTGCTCAAAGCCCTTCTGCTTCAGGCGTCGATAGCCATACCAGCCATTCGCGCTTGCCGTGGCCACGCCGCCCCTCGCTCGCCATGCTCTTCGCCACCGACATAGCCCTCATCGACCTCGACCAATCCGCTGAGCCGATAGCCCTGATTGCGGTCGCTCATCGCCTTGCGAATCTTATGCAGCATCAGCCAAGCGGTGGGATAACTAACGCCAATCTCCTTGGCCAATTGCACGGCTGAGATGCCCTTCTTGTCGTGGCTCATGCGATAGATCGCCCAAAACCAGTTCGAAAGCGGCGTTCGCGTCTTGTGAAAGATGGTTCCGGCGGTCACCGAGCACTGGTAGGCGCAAAGTGCGCACTCATGCACCTACCGCTCGGCCATATACCCACGGCTCGGCTCGCCGCAGCGCGGACAGGTAAAACCCGCTGGCCAGCGCTGTCGGCTTAGCTGCTCGCCGCATTGCTGCTCGTCGCCAAACGATGCCCGGAACTGCTGCACCGTCATCATCCGACCACGCTTCGTTGTTGATCGTTTTCTCATGTCAAAAGAATATCGCTATTTATTCGCCGATCAAGATTGATATTCATCTGATGAAAATGCTCTAATTGGCCCGGCCCGACACCCTCGCCCACAAGCCAGATTGTCCTACACCGGCCAGAGCCACGCAGCGCCGCGAACTCCGCTGGAATCGCCGTGTTTGGCTCGCAATATCGGCGTCGCCAGCCTTCCACCACCGAAGAGATGCTGCTCAATCAGCGCGGGCAGATTCGCATAAATCCGGTCCATCCGCGAGATCCCTCCGCCCAGTACGATCACGTCCGGGTCCAGTAGATTGACCACCCCGGCTAGCGCCCGCCCGATGCGCTCCTCCAGCCGCACAAGACTCGCTTCGGCGGTAATATCGCCACTCGCCGCCGCCGCGACGATCTCCGGTCCGACAAGCTCCTCGCCCGTTGCGCGCCGATGGTCATGTGCCAGCCCGGGACCAGAGATCCACGTCTCGATGCACCCGCGCTGCCCGCAGTAGCACTCCGGGCCGGGCAACTCATCGGCCGTTGCCCAAGGCAGCGGATTGTGCCCCCACTCGCCCGATACGCCGTTCGGCCCCACGCGCACCCGACCATTGACGGCAATACCGCCTCCGCATCCGGTACCCAGAATCACGGCAAAAACCAGATCCGCTCCCGCCGCCGCACCGTCCGTAGCCTCTGAAACCGCAAGACAATTTGCATCGTTCGCGCAACGGATGGGCCTGCCCAGTGCCGCCGCAAGATCCCGCTCTAGCGGCTGTCCGATCAGCCAGGTCGAGTTGGCGTTCTTCACCAGCCCAGTTGATTGCACCACGGTCCCGGGAATCCCCACGCCCACCCTGGCCAACTGGCCGCTATACTCACTGCGCCGCTCGATCTCGCGGACGACCTCAGCGATCGCCTGCAGCGTCGCCGCGTAGTCGTGCTGCGGCGTCGCGACGCGCAGACGCAAGATCTCCGCGCCCGCGTCATCCAGCGCAAGCCCTTCGATCTTCGTCCCGCCCAGATCGATTCCAATTCGTAAACTCATTTCGCTAACGGCTCCTGTCTCAGACGGCAGGGGGCTCCTCGATTGCAACCGTTACAGCGTGATGGCGTGCGCTCCGTCCGAGGCGCGGCTGGTGTAGATCTCCGCCGTAATGCCGGTTGCCTCCAGATACCCCGCGCGCATCGCCACAGTGAACTCCTCGACATGGGTCGCGTCGACCAGGTTCACCGTGCATCCGCCAAAACCGCCGCCGGTCAGTCGCGCGCCGAAGCATCCGGGTAGCTTGGCCGCCAACTCTACCAGAATGTCGATCTCCTTGCAGGACGCCTCAAAGTCGTCACGCAGGCTAATGTGCGCCTGCCGCATCAACTCGCCGAAGTGCGTCAAATTTGAGACGCGGAAGGCCTCGGCCGCTGCCAGAACGCGCGCATTCTCCGTCACAACGTGACGGCAACGCTTCAGCACGTTGGGCGGCATCTCGCTACCCCACTTGGCCAGATCACCCACTGTGGCGTCGCGTAGAGCCTTGATCTCGGCGCGGTGGGTGCTCAGAATCTCCGTCCCTTTTTCAATCTCCGCCCGTCGCGTGTTGTACTCGCCACCCGCGACCGAGTGCTTCACCATCGAGTTGCAGATAACGATGCGCACGTCCTTGGGAATCGGCGTTAGCTTGAACTCCAACCACCGACAGTCCAGCATCACGGCGTGGTCCTGCTGTCCGCAGCAGCTCACAAACTGGTCCATGATCCCGCAGTTGGCACCCACAAAGGCGTTCTCTGCGCGTTGACACAGAAGCGCGATCTTGGTCGACTGTAGCTTGACGCCAACCGCGCCCAACACTGCCAGCGCCGTCGCAACCTCGACCGAAGCCGACGAACTAAGACCCGCATTCAGCGGCACGTCGCCTGCAATCGTCAACGAAAATCCCCTATCGACGGTAACGCCATGCTCGCGCAGTGCCCACAGAACCCCCGCCGGATAATCCGACCAATGCACCTCGCGTCCGCCGCGCAGCGTGTTGTATCCGTCGTCCAGCAGTTCGGTCACGCTCTTGTCCATCCGCTCCTCGTAGTTCACCGAGTGAGCCAGCACCCTCCCGTCCGTACGCGGCGAAATCGCCACCACCGTGGCAAAGTCGATCGCCGCTGGCATCACAAATCCGTCGCTATAGTCGGTGTGCTCGCCGATTAGGTTGACGCGGCCGGGTGCCATATACAGCGCTCCGGGAACGTTGTAAGAGGCTAGGTGCAAAGCGGCGATTTCAGTATTGGTAAGCATAGGTCTCCTGAATAATCAATCTGCGTAGTGCGTTTCGGGCAGGGCGCACAGGCGTCCCGCAGCGGTTTCGGGCGTCAGGTCGCGCTGAGGCATTCCCAGAGACTCAAAGCCCACCATAAATTTACGAATCTCGGCTGAGCGCAGCAGTGGCGGATAAAAGTGCGCGTGAAAGTGCATCGAGTTGTGCGCTTCGCCATCGGTAGGCCGCTGATGAAAACCCATCGTATAGGGAAAACTCACCTCGAAGAGATTGTCGTAGCGCGTGGTCACCGACTTCAAAATCGCAGCCAAAGCCGTGCGCTCGGACTGCGTAAAATCGGTAAAACTGCCCAGGTGTCGCTTCGGCAACACCAGCGTCTCAAATGGCCAAATTGCCCAGTACGGCACCACCACGATAAACAGTTCGTTCTCGACCACGATCCGTTCCGCCTGTGCAATCTCTGTCGCCACATAGTCGCAGAGCAGGCAGCTATGGTGTTCGTCCTGATAAGCCTTCTGCGCTTCCAGCTCGCGCTTGGGATCGTTGGGAATGTGTTCGGTCGACCAGATCTGGCAGTGCGGATGCGGGTTGCTCGACCCCATCATTGCGCCGCGATTCTCGAAGATCTGCACATGATTGATGTACGGCAGCTTACCCAGCATCGCCGTCTCGTCGGCCCACGCATCAACCACTGCAGTGATCTCCGGCACATCCATGCGCGCCATCGTCAGCGAGTGGTTGGGATGGAAACAGATCACGCGACTTCGTCCGCGCTCCGGCTCGGCCACCAGCAGCGGCGAACCGCCCGCCTCGGCCTTGGCCGTGTTCTCCGGCAATAGCGAAGGAAAGTCGTTGTCGAATGCGTAGACACTTTTGTAGTCGGGATTCTTCACCCCACCGGAGCGCGCGTTGGTCGGACAAAGATAGCACGCCGGATCGTACGCCAATCCAGCGCTGACAACCGGCTTTGTCGTCTCCCCTTGCCACGGACGTTGTGTCCGTTGCGGCGAGACGAGAATCCACTCACGAAGCAGAGGATTGTAGCGACGATGGGGAACCAGATCGAGCGGGCGTGGCGTAACGGGCAAAGGATTTCCTCGTGACATCAAAAATGCGGCACTACCAGTGTAAGCGAGAATCAGAGCAAAACGCATCCCCCTTGGTCGGACATTGTCAGTCAGCTTGATTCTTTACCTGGCGGGATCAGAAGAGAAGACTACAGCCAGCTCCTTACTGCGTGGCATCCACGCCGCCCTCTTCCGCAGCCTTCTTCAAGCTGGCCTTCATACTGAAGTGGTGAATCCGAGCGAAGACCAGCCCCGTGGGAATAATGCTGATAAAAGTAACTATCAGCAGCAGCGCTCCGCAGGCGGTTGCGGCCTCAATCGGCGCGTCGTAGAAAGTGTGCATCGCCGTAGCCGTCACCGCAATTTGCGTGAACCAGCCAATGATGGGCAACTGAAGCGCCGAGCCGCCGAGGCTTGCGCCCATCAACAGCATGGTGTGCGAGAACGATATCGTCGCCAACTCTGGCGTATCCACGAAGGCGTGCAGCGTCTGCACGTACGCACTCGCGATCAGCCCCCACATCGCCAGCGAGAGCAGAGCCACAATCACAAAGTCCAGCGCCGAGCGAATCGCCACCAACCCATCGCGATAGCCACGAATCCTCCCTGCAACCCGCTCTGCAATTGGCTTCGACAGCCAGCCCAGCGCCGTTCCCACAACATCAGCCACCGCGCCCCCAGCTGCGCGAGTGACCAAAGCAAAGATTGCCAGCAGAGCGGTCACTCCCAGCGACATCATCCCCGCGCGAACGAATACCTCGTGGTGTGGCAGGTCGCTCGGCGCAAGCAGCAGCGCCCCGGAAAAGATCATCGCCGCCGATCCCAGATCGAAGGTTCGCTCGATGGTATAAACCGCCACCTGAGAACTAACTGACATCCCCACGCGCCGAGCCACCAGCGCCGGTCGAATCGCATCTGCCAGCCGCCCAAACAGAGCCACCGCAGTAAATCCGATGAACTGTGGACCAATCAACGTCCGCGCAGAAACCCGCTTGGTCCTACGAATCAACACCGACCAGCGCAGCGCCCGCAGCCAGATCGCCGTATAGATCAACCCCACGCCCGCCGCAATGTGCCGCCAATCCACATGCCGCAGCTCGAGCCGGAAGACCGCCCAATCAAAATGAACGTGCCCGCGATTGGCAAAGACAATCAGCGCCAGCGCCAGCAAAAGCGCGAGACAGACCACTCTCCTGCGACTCGTCATCGGCTGTTCTCCTGTAGGATGACGCGTCTACTTTGCATTCGCTGTCAGGCTGACGTGGGCCGCCGCCCGCTTGCGTCGATTGAACTCGCGAATCACCCTTGCTACATACGCTCGCGTCTCCGCGTAAGGCGGAATCCCGTGGTAGTGATCCACCGCCGCCGGTCCTGCGTTGTAGGCCGCCACGGCCAGCGCAATATCGTCGTGATAGCGAGTCAACAGCGCGTCCAGATAAGCCGTGCCTCCGCCGATGTTCTCCTCCGGTGCGAAGCGGTCGTGTACGCCCAACTCGGTCGCCGTTCCCGGCATCAGTTGCATCAATCCCGCAGCTCCCACTCGCGAGACCGCCCGCGCATTACCTCCGCTCTCAGCCTTCACCACGCTGGCCAGCAGGTCCGCATCGATATTGTGCCGAGTTCCAGCCCGAGCCAGCATCTCTTGCATCTCCTCCGCCGTCAGCGGAGCCGCAGGAGTAGACCCAAGCGGAGTCGTAGCCAGCGGCGCGGCAATAATCGGCGCAGGAGTAGATGCGACAACTGGCACAGGATCGGCAATCTTTTCGATCCGCAGCACGGCGTCAGATGACACCTCTATATAGTTATTCTCTGCCGAAACACTTTCCGCAGCACCAGCCTGAGCCGATGGCATCAGATACAACCGAACTCGGTCGCCCGTCGCCTCGCGCCGAGCACAGTCAAATTCGAATCCATTGCGCAGAATAATGTGTTCTGCAGCATAGGCCCGTACAGACACGCCAGCGCTCGACGCCAGCAGCGTCAGCGTCACTCCAGCCCGAAGTAGGCGGCGCGTCCTCATCCTTATAATCTAAGCCATTAATTCGCAGCGTGTAACCACCGCCCGATTCGCGGCATTCGGCCCGCAACTTCGTCCTAACCTGTTGCGGGCCTCCGACTCTGCGCTCTATGTCGGTGTGGAGACGACGGGCTTCTGCGGCTTTACTGGCTTCTCAGCTATGGGCTTTGCGGAGGTGGCCTTGATGTCAAACGCCAGCGGAATCGCCTCCTCGTCGCTGATCTGCGGAAAGTACGCGTTGTTGAAGTACTGCGCTAACATGCGGTGCGTGTTGAAGAAGATTCCGTTAACCCCGATGCAATGCTGCTGCATGCGTGCCCACGCCGAAGGCTTTTGGTAAAGCGGTGCAATCAGGTTCTCCAGTTTGTCGTACAGGCTGGAAGCCTCGCCGTCCTCAGTCTCGGCCTTCTCGATGGCCCAACCCGTGACGTTCTCGGCACAACCCTCCACCCACCAGCCGTCCAGCACACTCAAGCTGGGAACGCCGTTCAGCAGAGCCTTCATGCCGCTGGTTCCCGAGGCCTCATACGGCCTGCGCGGCGTATTGACCCATACGTCGACGCCCTGTGTCAGCATCTCGCCCAGATCCCAGTCGTAGTTCTCCAGATACAACAACGTCACGCCGAGCGGCTCCAGCATCGCTGCGGCCTCGAAGACCTCACGAATCAGCCCCTTGCCTGCGTTGTCGGCGGGATGCGCCTTGCCCGCGAACAATATTTGCAATCCGCCAATTTTCTTGGCGATCTTGGCCATGCGCTTGGGGTCCTGAAACAGCAGACTGGCGCGGATACGCTGGAGAACGCCTTCCTGAAGCTGACC
>CAZPZL010000136.1:0-6883 GCA_964590925.1 uncultured Granulicella sp. | reverse complement strand
CCCAGCATTGAATCCGACTGTGCGTCGTCCCACATTGCAATTTCGGGGGCCTGTATGTGCGGCATCTGCACGCGGGAGAGCGTCGCCACCCAGACCTTGCTGGCTCCCGCTTTGCGTAGTGCGCGCGAACACTCGCGAATGGTTGCGCCAGTAGTGCAAATGTCGTCAATGAGAAGCACCTCACAGTCCGAACGAAGAGATCCCGGTTCGACCGCGAAGGCTCCTGCGAGATTCAACTGGCGTCCTTTCGCACTCAGCTCGAACTGGCTTTGCGTGTCGCGAATACGCTGCAAAATTTGCGTCTGCAAACGAAGATTCCAGAGGGGGCGAATCCGATTCAACTGGTCGAGAGCGGACTTGGCCAGCAACTCGGATTGGTTGAATCCACGTTGGCTCAGCTTGCTCGGGAACAGCGGCACCGGGATGACGATCAGGTCGCGCGCAGCCTCGTTCTCAATCGAGAGGATAGCGGCGGCCAGCATGGAGCCAAGCAGCTTTGCGACGCCGCGCATCCGCTCGTACTTGAGCAGATGAATCATCTGGCGCAGCTCATTTTGATAGACCGCATAAGCGGCGGCTCGTGCGAATGGGGGTGGATCGTTACGGCAGTCGTCGCAGAGAAGGACTACAAACTGGCTGGCAAATCGCGCACTCTCCATGCCGATGTCAAGAGCCTCGCCGCAGATACGGCAGAGGGTCAGCGTTTGTGGAGGGACACAGACGCGGCAGCGATCACAGATGGGAAGAATAGTGGAGCGTAGCAGCGGAGCGTTGCAAACGCGGCAATCAGAGGGAAATACGGTGGTGGCAAGGTCGTCGAAGACGGAGCGAAGTGTATTTCTTGCACTCACAATCCCGCTTCGCAGCGGACTTATTACAACGCAAACCTCTTCCGATCCAGCACCACGTGGCGCGCCGGGAGAAACGTGGAGCGTACTCTCATTCAGGCTGACGCTGAAGATGCACCTCACTCACGCGGCGCTCCAGGCCGCTTGGGCCGCGCCGTTGAACGAAGTATAAATCCTTGCAGCTCGATTCGCTAGCGCAACTCAATTCCAACACAGGATGAACCTGTAGGAGTCATATTGGGCAAACCCTACGTCTTCGTCGCTTCTTCGTCGCGTACTCGCACCAAACCAGATTCCCGATGCCGTCTGAGCCAGTGCAACGGCAAAATCATATGCTCTCGGCCTTCATTTGTAGCCGCTTTTCCATCACCGCAATTGCCTCAGCGCTCTCGTCCACCAGACAGAACGCCCGCCCATTCTTCGCCGCCGCCTCACCCGTCGTCCCGCTACCAGCAAAGAAGTCCAGCACCAGATCGCCAGGGTTTGAGTGCACGCGCACGATCCGCTCCAAAATTCCCAGCGGCTTCTGCGTCGCGTAGCCGGTCTTCTCGCGCCCGTTGGTCGGCACGATGGTGTGCCACCACACGTCGGTCGGCGTCTTACCGCGAATCAAGCCAGCTAATATGCGCTCAATCAATGCTGAAATAATTTTCGTTCCGTTCTGTTAACCGATCTGTTAACGTTTGTAGTGCTGCGGAGGCTACTCAAAATGAACTGCATCGTTTACGGAGACAATCTTCCACTACTGAAAACCATTCCTTCGTCGTCGATTGATCTCATTTATATCGATCCGCCGTTCAACACTGGCAAGCCTCAAACACGACAACAGATCGTTACGGTTCGAGATGATGACGGTGATCGCACTGGATTCCAAGGAAGACGTTATCGAACGTTGAAGGTTGGTTCAACGGGATACTCGGATCACTTTGACGATTACCTGGGATTTCTGAGGCCGCGCTTGGAAGAGGCATACCGCGTACTGGCCCCAACGGGAAGTATGTTCTTTCACATAGACTACCGTGAAGTTCACTATTGCAAAATAATGCTGGACGACATCTTTGGCCGAGACTGCTTCCAGAACGAGATCATATGGGCCTATGACTATGGCGCACGAGCAAAACAGAAGTGGCCAGCCAAACATGACAACATTTTGTGGTACTCAAAAGATGCGGAGCGATATACCTACAACCTAGATGCTTGTGACCGAATCCCCTATATGGCTCCGGGACTAGTGGGCGAGGAGAAGGCAGCGCGGGGTAAGACGCCGACCGACGTGTGGTGGCACACCATCGTGCCCACCAACGGCAAAGAAAAGACCGGATACGCGACGCAGAAGCCACTGGGAATTTTGGAACGGATCGTGCGTGTTCACTCAAACCCCGGCGATCTGGTCTTGGACTTCTTTGCCGGTAGCGGAACCACCGGAGAAGCCGCAGCAAAAAATGGAAGAGAATTCATTCTTATGGATAGCAATTTAGAAGCAATCAACGTGATGGAACGCCGACTAGCAAAATTTGTATGTTCAGATGGCGTTATCGAAGACGATAATCAGTTGGTGCAGAAACCGACGCTGGAAGTGTGCGAGGCGTAATAATGAGTTTCAACAAGCTCGTGGATATCACCAATGGTCTCATCCCCGACTATCCTGAAAGCGAAGCATGGGCTGACAGCCCTTTCAATTGGATCAGAAGCCTTCCTCCTAACAGCAAATGGAGTATCGCAAGAATTGCTCTCTGCGGGCTATTCCAGCACTACGGCCTTACAGCAACCACCTATAGGCATCAGATAAAAGTCAATAGTATGGGTCTCCTGCATAGAATCGCTCTGATGTGGGAGACTGGAGCAATTAAGTTTGAAAACATTAGAAGAGATACCAACTTTGACTTTGTTCTCTGTTTGGCTCTTTATCCTCACACGGCCTACGGTTGGTTGATCCCTAAAAGCGAGATTTGGGTTGACGGTGCCATTCGGACGGGTCGTCCTGGAATAACCAGCCAGCACAAAGGGGCTGATGCTTGGGTACATATCGATCCTGCGAATCCCCATTCATGGTTGAAGAAGTACGGCGGAACAATCGACGAAATGATAGCGGTTGCTCAAAAGAATCTGTAGCGCACGATCTTTCGTTTTACCGCACTGGATTTCTTTCATCGTAGAGTTTTGCCTTCAGCGCCACATGGAGTATCGTTTTTACGACCCCTTTATTCACTCATCCGGTGTGCTGAAATGGCAGATGTCGCAGCGTTGAAGCATCGCAAACCACAATCCACATCCGCTCTGGTGGGTGTGCAGAAGCCTGCGCCAGAACCGCCACCCGCGCCCGTCTTCGCCATGCTTACCGATCGCGGCCAGCGTCGCCAGACCAATCAGGATGCCTGCGCGGCCCGCAGCGACCTTGGCGTTTTCGTCGTCTGCGATGGTATGGGCGGTGCTGCGGCCGGTGAAGTCGCCAGCCAGCTCGCCAGCCAGAGCTTTCTCGATTGCTTTGCCCAGCACTGTTGTCCTCCGCCCCTGTCAATCGCACCAAAATCCATTGCCCCGGTCGACTCCACAGCCGATCCGCCGCAACACTCCGTCACCGCTCATCCCCGCACCTGTCTGGGCGATGCCGTTCGCGCCGCCAATCAAGCCGTCTACCGTCACTCACGCAAGTCGCCCAGCCTGCACGGCATGGGGACGACGCTGGTCGCACTGCTCTGTGATCACTCCGCATCTAGCCGCCAAAGCCCGTCCATATGGCTGGCCCACGTCGGTGACAGCCGCTGCTACCGTCTTCGCGCGGGCGTCCTCGATCAGCTCACCGAAGATCACTCGCTGGTCGAGGAGCAGGTCCGCGCAGGCGTCCTCAACCGCGTCCAGGCCACCGCTTCGCCCATGCGCAACATTATCACCCGTGCCATCGGCTCTTCCCCCACGGTGGAGGCGGCCATCGCCACCCACGCCACCCAGCCCGGAGACGTCTACTTGCTCGCCTCTGACGGCCTCACCCGCGAACTGGACGATGCCGCCATCGCTTTCATTCTCCTCCACTTCCTCGACCCCGCGCACGTCTTGCAGTCTGCGCTCGAAGATGCCTGCCGCGCGTTAGTCGATGCCGCCAACGCCCACGGCGGTCGCGATAACATCACTGTTCTGCTGGTCTGCAGCTTGTAATTCGAACAACAACCGCCCACCACAATCACCCGCCACGGCATCGCTCTCATCCAGCTCGCATCCTTTAGACTTGTATGCAGAAGGACGCACAAGGAGACAGAATGCCCAAGGAACTATTCTTCGAGGACTTCCACATCGGTCAGAAGTTCAACTCCGTTTCCACATACACGGTGACCACCGAAGAGATCAAGGAGTTTGGCCAGAAGTACGATCCACAGCCCTTCCATCTGGATGAGGCTGCAGGCGAAGGCTCGTTCTTTCATGGTCTGGCCGCATCGGGATGGCTTACCGCAGCCATCGTCATGCGACTGCGCGTGCTCTCGATTCCGGTCGCGGGAGGCATGATCGGCGCTGGCGTCGATGAGTTGCGCTGGACCGAAGCCGTTCGCCCCGGCGACTCGCTGCGCACCGAGATAGAGGTCATCGGCGCGCGCCACGCCAACACGCGCAAGGACTACGGGGTCATCAGTGTGAGCACGCTCGCCTTCAACCAGCGCGACCAGATCGTTCTGCGCGCCACCATCAACTTTCTGGCACCGTTGCGCACGGTTGCATAGACGGTGCCCCGTCGCCTCAGCATCGCGCTCTCCGCCTGCCTCAGCTTCTCCGCCACGCTCTACTTTTTATGGAGCTGGCGCTGGCCGCTGGTCGGCGACGCCTCGCTGATCCACTACATCGCGCTACTGGTCGAGCGCGGTTGGTCACCCTACCGCGACCTCGGCGACATGAACATGCCCGGCTCCTACCTCATCGAGATGGCTGCCATGCGCGTCTTCGGCTTGGGCGATCTGGCCTGGCGCATCTTCGACTTCACTCTGATGGCCGCTGCATCGGCGGCCTTCTTCGTCATCGCGCGAAGAAAAGCTGCGGGATCGGGCTGGCTCTCGGCTCTCTTCGCCAGCAGCTTATTTATTCTTGTGCACGGGCGCGACGGTCTGGCCGAGGGCGGTCAGCGCGATCTCACTATGGCTGTCTGCCTCCTCCTCGCCACAGCCTTTCTCTTCGTTGCCGTCCGCCGAAACTGGCTCTATGCAGTCGCCGCCTTTGGCCTCTTCTCCGGCGTGGCGCTCACCATCAAGCCCCCCGCGCTTCTGCTCACCTTGGCGCAGCTTGCTCTGGCAGTAATCGCACTACGCCAGCGCGATCGCTCGCAATCTCATCGTCGTTACATTGCCGCCGCCTTTGCAGGCTATCTAGTGGCGCCCACCATCGCGTTGGTCTTTCTGCTGCGCGAACGCGCCTTCACCGCATTCATCAAGGGCTTTGACGGCATCGTCCCCTACTACGCCAGTCTGGGCCATCGTCCGCTGGGCTTCATCCTGCTGCACAGCCTCTCGCCTCTTCTTCCACTCGTCCTGTTCTGGATATCGATACTGCTGCTGGCGGAATCCGCCCAAGGCTGGAAGTGCACCTGGGAACGAACTGCGCTGCTGGCGGGAGTTCTCTTCGGCCTTATCAACTGCATAGTGCAGGCGCGCGCACTGCCTTACTATCGTTACCCGCTGCTTGCCTTCCTGCTTCCTCTGATGGCCCTCGACTTTACTGGCGCCATTCAGTTGCACGAGTTGGCCCTACACTCCGCCAGTCTCTGCACCCGTTCCGTGCGGGCGCTTGCCATCATCGCGCTCTGCTTCGGCGGATTCTTTCTGGCTCCGCAATCCGCTCTACTTCTCCACCGTTACCGGTGGTGGCAGACCGACTTTATCAGTTCGCTACAGCAGAACCTCGACTCACTCGGCGGCCAGTGTCTCTCCGGCCACATCCAGTGCATCGACTCCATCTCCGGCTGCGGCAATGTCCTCTACCGCATGAGACTGGAACCCTCCACCGGTGTCCTCTCCGACTTTCTACTCTTCGGCCCCGAATCCGCCACAATTGTCCGCCAGACGCGTGCGGACTTCCTAGCTGCCATTGAGAGGCGACCACCGCAGGTCATCGTCGTCACCAGCCACCTGCACATAGATGGCCCGGACAACTACCTCAAACTCGACCGTTGGCCGCCCTTCGAGAGCTTTCTCGCCACCAATTACACCCTCCACACCGAATGGTCTCCCACTCGCACCGCCCGCTGGTGGAGTCGCGAAGAAACCCCCGCCAGCTACCGCATCTACCTTTTGCGCTCGCGTCCCTAGATCCGTGTCGGAGTCTGCAGCACCTGCTGTGTCTCCTGCTCAAGCAGATGAACCTGACGGTTCTTGTAGCTAGCCGCAATGAAGGCGCGGAAGAGCGGGTGCGGCTCCAGCGGCTTGGACTTGAACTCGGGGTGGAACTGGCAGGCGACAAAGTAGGGGTGGGTTGGGATCTCGATGATCTCAACGTAGGTGGCGTCGGGGGTGGTGCCGGTGAGGCGGAGGCCTGCGCCGGTCAGCACGGGTTCGTACTCCCGATTGAACTCGTACCGATGGCGATGGCGTTCGCTGATTTCGGTTGTCCCGTAGGCCTTGGCGGCCAGCGATCCGGGTTCCAGCCTGCAGGCCCAGGCGCCGAGACGCATAGTTCCGCCCATCTCTTCGACGCCGGTCAGCTCACGCAGCTTGTATATGATGCGGTGTGGCGTGGCAGGATCAAACTCGCCGGAGTTGGCACCAGCCAGGCCAGCGACGTTGCGCGCGTACTCGATGCAGGCGGTCTGCATTCCCAGGCAGATGCCGAAATACGGCGTACCTGACTCGCGCGCGTAGCGAATGGCGTTGAGCATTCCCTCGATGCCGCGCTTGCCGAAGCCCCCGGGGACGAGAATGCCGTCGAAGCCAGCAAGCTGGGACTCATACGCCCGGTTGGTCTTTCCGGGAGCATCGCCGATAGGTTCGTCGTGCGTCTCCAGCCCCTCGGCCTCAATCCATGTGACGCGCAGCTTCAGATTGTGGGCGAGTGAGCCGTGA
>CAZPZL010000135.1:0-6925 GCA_964590925.1 uncultured Granulicella sp. | reverse complement strand
GTATGCCCAACCGCAACGAGATGCTCTCACTCTCCGACCGCATGGAAACCAACGAGGCCGACTTCTTCGACAACACGTTCAAGAACATGGACGGCACCGTCTACCAGTCGCCCATTTTTAGCAACTTCGTCGTCAGCCAGTTCTACTGGACTTCTACGACCGATGCCGCCAGTCCCACCTCTGCATGGACCGTCTTCAGTTGCGACTTCGGCGTCTATGACACGCCAAAGTCGCAATCAGGCTACACCCTTGCCGTACGATAGCCGCTGGCCACAGAAAGCCAAAGCGCGCGCCATCTATGGATGAACGCGCGCTCAATGACCTAGTTCCGTTCCAATCTGCTAGATCGAATGACTCAACACGCGATTCAATCTCTGCACGAAGACGGCAGGCTCGGCTAGCGGTACGCCCTCCATCAACAGCGCCTGATCGAAGAGCATCCACGCGGCATCCTCCGCCAGCGCGTCCTCGGCCCGCCCCACTAGCTTCTTTACAATCTCGTGGTCTGGATTGATCTCCAGCGTTGGCTTGGGCGCAGGAACGTCCTTCTGCCCCATCGCGCGCAGCATCTGCAACATCTGCGGAGAGGGCTCGGCCTCGTCGAAGACAATACACGAGGGGCTATCGGCCAGCCGCACCGACGCCCTCACATCCTTCACCTTATCGCCCAGCGTTGCCTTCAGCTTCTCCAGCAGCGGCTTCAGCGCGTCCGTGTTCTCCGGCTGCGCATCGTCCTTCAGGTCGTCACTGGTCGCGGATTTGTTGACTGCCTTTAGGCCGACATCACCATACTTGTCGACCATGGAGAAGACCAGCTCATCGATGTCGCCGTCCAGAATCAGCACCTCGATGTCCTTCTTCTTGTATATCTCCAGCAAGGGCGAGGTGCGCAGTAGCGCCTCCGTCCCTCCAACAATGTAGTAGAGGCTCTTTTGCTCCGTGCCCATACGTGTCTTCGCGTCGGCCAGACTGGTCAGCCCCTCGACCTTGGTGCTCTTGAAGCGGATCAGGTCCAGCAACAGATCGCGATTCGCATAGTCGCCGTACAAACCCTCCTTCAGCGGACGATTGTACTCGGCGATGAACTCCAGATACTGATCCGGCTGATGAGTTGCAACGTTCTTCAGCTCGCTCAGAATCTTCTTCACGCTGGCCGTGCGGATGCTGGCCAGCACGCGATTCTCCTGTAGAATCTCGCGGCTCACATTCAGAGGCAGATCTTCGCTGTCGATGATCCCGCGCACAAATCGCAGATACGGCGGCAGCAACTCCCGCGCGTCGTCCATGATGAAGACGCGCTTGACATACAGCTTCACCCCCACCTTGTAATCCGGCTGATACAGGTCCAGCGGAGCCTTCGATGGGATATAAAACAGCGTCGTGTAGTCCAGCGTTCCCTCGGCGCGCGTGTGAAACCAGAACAACGGATCGTTCGAGTCGCCAGTGATCGACTGGTAGAGCTCCTTGTAGTCCTCGTCCTTCAGCTCGCTCTTGGAACGGCGCCACATGGCGCTGGCCGCGTTCACTTGCTCTGTCGTGCGCTGCGTCTCGGACTTCTTCTCCTCTGCATTCCACTCGCTCTTGTCGTAGGTCAAAAAAATTGGGAACGCGATGTGGTTCGAGTACTTCTTGACCACCTCGCGCAGCCGCCAACTGTTGGCGTACTGCTTGCCCTCGTCGTTGAAGTGCAGCAGGATGGTGGTTCCGGCGACCTCGCGTTCGGCCGGCTCGATCTCGAATCCCGTCTTGCCGTCGCTGGTCCAGCGATACGCCTTCTCCTCGCCCGCCTTGCGACTGACGACCTCGATTTTGTCCGCCACCATAAACGCGCTGTAGAACCCAACCCCGAACTGCCCAATCAAGTTCGAGTCCTTCTTGGCGTCGCCCGACAGCTGCGACAGAAAGTTCTTCGTACCCGAGCGCGCAATGGTACCAAGGTTCGAGACCAGCTCCTCCTCGTTCATTCCAATGCCGCTGTCGGCGATGCTCAGAGTACTCTTCGCTTCATCGAGCGTCAGATCGATGCGAGGATCAAACGCCAGCGACTTGTAGCCGTCATCGACCAGCGTCAGATGGCGCAGCTTATCCAGCGCATCCGACGAGTTCGAGATCAGCTCGCGAAGAAAGATCTCCGGGTGTGAGTAAAGCGAGTGGACGATGAGTTGCAGCAATTGACTGACTTCGGTTTGAAATTCACGTTTCGACATGCCTCCATTATAGAAAACCGAGCCGCAACAGTGCCAATCCCTGCCGTTGCTGTTGACTGAACGGGGTCAGCTTGCAGAGGGCATAACCCTCTGCAAGCTGACCCCGTATGCTCTCAGTTGTAGGGCTTACTTCTTTGCGTGAACGTGCTTTGTGTTGGTATGCGCGTGCTTCTTGGCTCCTGTAGCTTTTTCATCCAGAAGGGTGATTGAATCCTCTGCATTGAACGGATACAGCTTCACCGATTGTTGTCCTGTTGTGGTCAACGTAATATCAACCCGGCGATTCTGAGCTAGAACGATAGTCGAGAGATCATTCAGAATTCTTTGCCGCTCGCTGTCGGTCAGATTGGGATTGTTCTGAATGAGAACCTTGACCTCGTCTTGGCTGAGTTCCTGTTCCTTGCCAACTGCTTGCGTGTCGATGTGGTCACCTGCGATTCCCTGTTCAATCAGGAATTCCTTCGCTGCACCTACGCGACGTTCCGTGAGTGCCTGGTTGTACTCTTCCGTTCCGCGCACATCGGCATGGCCAGTTAGAACAAGATGCGCCTCGGGTTTGATTGCCAGGTAACCCTTGAAATCCGCTGCCAGAGTCTTCAAAGTCTGTTGCTGACTATCGACCAGACCGCCCTCAGGTTTCGTTGCCCTTGGCTGTGCGGTTGGGAAAAACACGCTGTGCAATGCCAGCCGAGCTTCCAGTCGTATCTGCTCAGGCGATGACTGCTCGGCCACTGGTGCAGGTGCGATTGTGACGTTGGCGACAGCCGCCGCAGTGTTGCCCTTGTCGTCGGCCACGTTGCAGGTTACTGCTACAGATCCTGCTGGAGCGCCCGCCGACGAATACGTTGCTGTCGCACCGTTGCCGCTGATGGAACCATACTGGGCCGTATAGCTATAGGTCAGTGGCCTGTTCTGTGGGCTTACCCCTGTAGCCGTTATCGTGCTGTTATCATTTGCGTTAATGGCGTTGGGGCTGGCCGAGCAACCGATGGTAGGTGGCTCAAACCTGTTTACGGTAAAGCTGGCCGAGCAACTGGCAACTTCATCTGGTCTGAGACCGATCTTGTCTCCCTTGCCTTCACTTACCTTAGCGTTTACCGTGTGGGTGCCGGGCGCAAGCATAGCAGTTGATACTGTCGCCGTTGCTCCGTCTCCGTTCCCAGTCGCGCCCTCTCCCGACCAGGCATAAACCACCTGTAGCTTCGGGTCCAGATTGCTCGCGCTTGCCATTACCGTAACCGGGTCGCCAGCAAAGATCGAGTCCGGGCTAGCGGAGCAAGCCAAGGCCACCGGCACCGGTGGGGTAAAGGAACCAATGCGAATCACCGCGCCGGCACTCAAGCGAAGCATGTTGAAATCAGCAATATTATCCTGCCGATTGAACTGGTAGTCTGCCTGAAAAAGGCGAAGCGCCAAATGATGGTCAAACAATGGCGTGTTGTAGTCCAGACCGCCACCCCCCGTCGCCACCAAGCCCCACTGATTCTTATAGTAATAACTGCCCGCACTCTCACCACCAACCAAGGCGTGGATAAATGGTGTGAAATGTGCGCCCGGGTAGCGCAGGATCAAGCCGCCAGACCCACCCTCGAAATCGGTGCTCGTCGGGCGGTTCTCGTTGTTGTCGTTGTGATAGTCGCCCTCGAACTGCATACCCGCGTACCTATTGAAGTAGCCAGCTACGCTGCCGATGGCGCCGTATCGGATGCCGGTAGCGTCAAAGTTGCTTAACCCATCGGTTGCGACCTTTGGCGATAGATAGCTGAAACCGACAAAGATGTCCACTTTGGATGCGGCATTGTTGGACGCGGCACTGCTCGCGTGTGCCTTGGCAGGCGGCTGGACTGTATCCTGAGCGGCCAACACGATGGGAGAAATCCCAATAAGCGCCAAGGAAAGGATGTGTTTCACGGATTTCAGATATCTATAATTCAAGGCGTATCCTCCATATATCATCAATTTCAACAACAAGTACATAAGGCTGCTTGCGGGCTTTGACCTAACTCGAACGAATGTTTTTAACGCACAGTTTCTCCTCAGATGCAATCTGAGCAATTCTGAATGCGTATATGGTCAAGGAATGTCCGCTTCACAACGTACGATGCGTCTACGTATTTTGTCGTTGCCCGCTTTCGCTGTATTTGTTCTATGCGCATAACCCGTTTGGGTGTTCTAATGGCCTAATCGGGTTATGGCTTTTGCTTCTGCGTTCGTTCCACACTGAGAGAGAATGGCAATTGCAGGCTGCGCGGGAGAATTCTATGAGTGGAATCGGAAGATCAGATGCCAGCACGACTACGGTGCAACGCCTGCTGGACGTACAGTGCCTGTTGGACGACGAATCCGGTCAGGACTTGGTCGAGTATGTCATGCTTGCGGCATTGCTCGGAATGGTCGCCATCGCCAGCATGAATAATCTGGTGAACAAAATCGGCAATGTCTTTAACGCTCTCGTACAATGAGATGTGAGCCGGGCAGATAGGCCAAGCAGAGAATCAGCAGGAGAACTGCCCTCGATAGCCCCCAAATCCAAAGTCCCGCTGCGAAGTCCCCGCGGCTTGCCTCTTCAATCCGCGAATCGCTGCCTGTTTGTCTCTCGCCCACGCTAGCCGTATCATGGATATTACTTATGCCGGGCTTTGAAGACAGCGCATTCATCGTTCTACTCGCACTTCTGCTCTTCGGACCAAAGAAGCTGCCTGAACTGGCGCGTCAGTTGGGCAAGCTCATGGCCGACTTCCGCCGCGCCTCCAGCGAGTTCCGCACCCAGATGGAGGACGAATTGCGCATCAGCGAGCAGGCCGAGCGACAGAAGAAGCTTGCCGCCGAATCCTCATCAACCACAGTTCCCGCGCTCGACCCCGTGCAGGCTGCGGCGGTCGAGGCCGCCTACGCCGATCAAGACCTTCCCCCGCTCGAAGCCTCCACCGACGCTGCTCCGCAAACCTCTCTCGAAACAGCCATTGCCTCAACGCCGAAGAGCGACATGACGCCTGAGTCTTCCCACTCTGCGTCTGACCAAGCCATCGCTGCTCCGATTTATGCCCCCGAAGCAGCCACTGACGCTACGCCCCTCCCCGAGTTGCTGCATGGCTGACGCTAACCCCATCGACCGCGCCCGCGTTGCCTTCAGCGACCGAGCCGAGCTGCCCGGCATGTCGCTCATGGAGCACCTCGAAGAGCTGCGCAAGCGCATCCTCAATTCCCTCAAGTTTCTGGTGGGCGGTTTTGTCGTCGGCTGGATCTTCCGCGTTCGACTCTACGGATTCATCCAGAAGCCGCTCAGCGACCTCAATATCGCGCTCAATTATACCCACCCCACCGATCCCATCAACCTGTATATCAAGACCGCTTTAGTGGGCGGCATGATCCTCGCCAGCCCCTTCATCCTCTACCAGATATGGCTGTTCATCTCGCCCGGACTCTACACCAACGAGAAGAAGTACGTCTGGCCCTTCATGGGTGCAACCGTTACCCTCTTTCTGGCCGGTGCCTGGTTTGGCTACCGGTGGATACTTCCCGGAGCACTCAAGGTTCTGATTGGCGACTTCGGCCGCAACTTTCATCCCATCATCACCATCGACGAGTACACCGGATTCTTCCTGGCTATAATTCTGGGCCTCGGCATCTGCTTTGAGCTGCCTATTCTGATCTTCTTTCTCGCGCTATTCGGCATAGTAGACGCCAAGTTCCTGCTCAAGCACTTCCGCTACGCCGTGCTCGTCATCTTCATCGTCGCCGCAATTATCTGCCCAGACCCCAGCCCGGTCACCATGAGCTTCTTCGCCAGTCCCATGCTTGCACTGTACTTTTTCGGCGTCGGCGTCGCCCACTTCGTCCATCCCAAACACCGCAAGGCCAAGGAGAAGGCCGCATGATCGGTCGATCATCTAAAGGATCTGTCATTCTGAGCGCAGCGAAGAACCCCTGTATTTTGCTTTTTCTCGCTCTCTTTCTTCTCGCACCACAGACCCGCGCCCAGCAGCCGACTGGTCAGGCGATCTACAGCCTCACGCAGCAGTTTCTCGCCGTTGCGCCCAAGCGCTTCAACGCTTCTCCCGGCCATCTGGCGGCGGAAAGCTTCATTAAGGACCACTTCAAGCCCGAGATCGCCAAGGGCAACTTCGAGACCGACCAGTTCACCGCCAACACTCCCGCCGGCCCGCAGACCATGCGCAACTACATCGTCCGCTTCCCCGGCAAGAAGCCCGGAGTGATCGTCCTGGCCAGCCACTACGAGACCAACTACCCGCTGCGCGACATCGCCTTCGTCGGGGCCAACGACGGCGCCTGCACCACCGCCCTGCTCATCTCGCTCGGTCAGTACTTCCGCGCGCACCCGCCTGAGGGTTACTCCATCTGGCTGGTCTTCGACGACGGCGAAGAGGCCGTCCGCTCCTGGTCCGAATCCGACTCGCTCTACGGCACGCGCCACCTGGCCGCCCGCTGGTTCGCTGACGGCACAGCGCAGCGCATCAAGGCCGTGTTGGTGGCAGACATGATCGGCGACCGCGACCTCAACATCCTGATGGAGACGCAGTCCACCCCCTGGCTGCGCGCCATCCTGCGCCAGGCCGCCGCCAACACCCACCACTCCGCCAACGTCTTCAAGACCCAGGGCGCGGAGGAGGACGACCACATCCCCTTCCTGCGGCGCGGCATCCCCGCGCTCGACGTCATCGACGTGGACTACGGCCCGCACACCCCCGCCACCCCCG
>CAZPZL010000134.1:0-6954 GCA_964590925.1 uncultured Granulicella sp. | reverse complement strand
GACGCCTTCCTCAGCAAACTTCTCGAGATGTTTGAAACATGCAATCCCCCCTGGAACAGTCGGCCATTTTTCCCTAAACCGCACAGAAACTTGCTATAAGCCACCAACGGGATTACTGCCTGCACGTCTCAGTTCGAAGACCAGCCCTGCAAACGCTGAATCGACCTTGGTAAAACGCTATGCCCGACAGACACCTAGTATACATAGCCAGAACAAGATAGCGAGTCAGAAGCACAAAAAAATGGTTACATTATATCGACGGTAACTCGGCGATAATTCCCTTGGTATGTGCAGTTCCACCGTCGTTTGCGGGCTACTTGTAACTCGGCTTGTTGGCAAAGTGGTAGGCGATGCCGAAGGTAAGCAGTTTGGGCGTGAGGCCGCCGTTGGGAAAGCTGGACCAGCTTTGCACCTCGTACTCGGCGCGCAGACGCAGGCGCTCGGCAACCTTGAAGTCTGCACCCGCACCCCCCGCGTACAGCGTGTAGTTGAGATCGGTAAGGCTATAAGGATAGTTGAAGTTGCCGCGCCCGATCATCCCCTTGGCATACGGAACCACTCGTCCGAAGGCGTGAAAGGCACGCGCTCCAACCTCGCCGGTCATCTGATAGGACTGGTCGCTGGCGGGCGTATCGACTTTGTGAAACTCGGCCTCGACACCCAGATACGGCAGAAAGTCGAAGTCGGCGTAGGCGGCCAGACCGGTAAAGGTCTGCTGGCTGTAGTCAGGCTTGGCGCTGCTGTAGCCGACGCCAAGCTGAAGATCTCCGACGCGAGAGGCAGTGGGAATAGCTTGTGCATAGAGCATCGGACCGATCCCCCCTAGCAGCATCGGGCCTCCCCCGAGCAGCAACGCCAGCGCCAATACACGTCTTACGATCACAAGAGAACTCCGCTATGCAGACCGGTAGGAATAGGTTTGTAGTGCGCAGGGATCGCACGTCGATCAACTTGCAAAGACTCACGGCTGTGCTCAGGATGAAAATCCATATTTACTCAAAGCGGGACGGAGCTTATTAGAGCAGCTCCCGTAATGGTGTATGCCATCATCGAACGAAGAAAAATAGATTCCTCCGCCTTGCTGTGGAATGACAACAAATTGGTTTCCATCAATTCAGTAAAAGCTCTAAAATGGCGCCCCCCATTTCGAAGTGCAACGGATACAATAAGCTAGAAGCGATAAGCGGCACCAAAGGTGAGAACGGTTGGAGAGATGCCACCTCCGTAGAAGTTCCACTTCTGATTTTCAAAATCTACGGCGCGAATTACGATGTGTTGCGAACATAGGATGTCCAGACCTGCGCCGTAGGAGTAGACGACGCCGCTGCCGCTCTGTAGGCCACCATTGTCCTCCCACTCCTGAATGGAGAGATCGCCAATGCCGATTAGAGCCTTCCCGTAAAAATTCAAATGGCCATAAGGAAGCATAATTCTGGGACCCACCAAAAAGGTGGTTTCAGCTCGATCCAGAGAGGTTATCAGTGAGATGCTGTGGAAGTCGGCCTCCGCGCTAAGGTGAGTGCTTAAGTCGTAGTCCGCATACGCCGTGATGCCGCTGATGCCACTGCTCGCATACTTGGGATCGCCGATCGAGGAGGTCCAGAAATCGGGATGTGCATAGCTGAAGCCGAAACCAACCTGCTTATTTCCAATCGATGCGGTTGGTGCCGCCTGACCGTACGCGATGGAGGAGAGCGTGAGCACCGCCAGCAGCGCGCCGATCTTCGTCCATGTTGTCCAGTTCTTCAGCATCCCATCTCCAGGAGAATGTTTCGTACAGCGTCTGCGCGTTCAAGAGGCTTCGGCGAGAAAACCTCCATTAGACATCACCAGTCTATATTGCAACAGATAAATTTGAACGCCCACAACTCGTTAAGACTTGGTTACGGCGCTGGCGTGGTCGTAGGCGCTGCTTGTGCCCCCGCATCGGCAGTTGGAGCCGTGGCGGTAGCAACCGGAGCGACGGCTGGTTTGAAGTACGTCAGCTTCAAATAGACTGGCTCAACCTCGAAGGGCATCTTGTCGCGGTCGCTCAGGATAGGCTCGTAGGCCGAGTGCATCTGGATTAGTTGGTCGGTCCAAGGATCAAACCGCAGGAAGTTGGCCAGCGGCATAGCGGCCTGCTGCTTCAAGTCCTTCATATCCAACTTGATTCCCTTGGGAACCATCGCCTCCATCCACAGGCTATTGTCGCTATCGCTCTTGATGAGCGCGTCGCCAATCACCGGCTGGTTGAGCCCGGGCAGAGCCTTCAGACGCTGCTGGAGCTGTTGTAGGTAGAGGCCAAAGTACTTCTGGCCATCAACCAGTTCCTTCACGCTGAGTAGGTCCAGTGCCTTTTTGGCGGCCTCGGCGTTATCGGCGGCAGTGTGGTGCATTGGGATGCGTTCAAAAACAGACGATGAGGGAAATAGCAGGCGATCATTGAACGCGTACTTTGTGTCCAGTCGATGGCCGAGAATGATGTGCGCCAACTGAAACGCCAGAATTGCGTTCAGATTGCCCATCTGCTGCGCACCATCGGTGGTGACCACGCTGGTGGTGTCGATCAGGCTCTTGGAGAGGATGATGGTGTTGCCCACAGCCAGCGACTCCAGCGGCTCGGTCAGTAGCGTACGCACCCGAATCGGACGGCTGGTCTGAATATTGTTGTAGACCAAAATGTTGTTGGCCAAGGCCTCCAGCGTCTTGTCAAAGTCGCTGGGTGCGTCCAGCAGTCCCGCCTGAAACAGACGCGTGATGACGTTATCCTCGGCCTGCTGCACCCACTCCCGTTGTTCACCCAGCGGGCTCAGATCGGGTGCGTCGGCACTGACATCCTGCGCGTTAACCACGTCCAGTGAAGTATTCTCCGCGTCAGTCGGCGGCACCTTTAGCGCGTACCCCCAAACGTAGTTGATCGCCTTGAACTTCAGCGTGCTGCTGGAGCTCTTCGGATCGCTCTCCTCGACATAGAAGGCAGTGGGGAGCCACAGATCGGGCTGGATATTGGTGCGCCAGCTGTCGAAGTGGTAGAACTCCTTGATGGTCTGTTCGGTTCCTGCGAAGTCGCCGTTGAAGCGGACCACGTTGCCGCCGCGCGTCTCGATCCAGACGCTGCCGAAGAAGCGTCCGTAAGTGCGCTTGCCACTGACCGGAGTAACGTAGAAGACCGCCGTCGGAGTGCTGCCAAGAAATTCGTTGCGTATGAAGGCAAAGTTGTAGTGCTGGCGATCAAAGCTGTTCGAGTCCATCAGTATCATCTGCACGAAGCCGGAGTCGTGAAAGGCGAGACGAAGACTGTTGTTGATGCCGCTAACAGCAGACAGCGATCCTTTGAAGTAGTCGAAGCGGCTCTTCTTGGCCTGAAAGTTGCCCTTGTAGTTCTTGTATTCATCGTCGTTGATGATCTTGTTGAAGTCGACCCGCGCAAGGAAGTGTTGGTCCGACTCAGGCACCTGAAGCAGGATAGGATCGGGCTTCATGTTCTGAATATAGGTCTCAACCAGCGGAGCGCGCTCCTTGACCACTTTAACCACCTCTTTTTCGCGCAGGATGGCCTTGTCGATCAAAGCATTCTGCGCAGCAGTGGGCTTGCGTCCGGGCAGGGTGTCCTGCGCGGGCTTCTTCCTGCCGAGCGAGGGCAGATGAAGTCCCGCCGAGGCGGGAAGAGTTGTCGCAAGCAGAAGCGCCAGCATTGCACCAGCGATGGATTTCGAACGGAGAATCATGATTTGCGGCTCCTGTGGCGACCCCGAGGTCCCCTTCGTAGATGTGACTCGGCAGTAGAATTCAGCATTCAGCAGTAAAGGCTCAACTTTTCATCGCAAACTCAACTCGTTGATGCAGCACTTATTGTATGAGACGCGGTATGTCTAAGTCTCGAAAAAGTCGAAGTGAATCTTTTCGTGCATATCCACCATAGACGGGCTTCGCTACAAGAAGGACAATCGACAGACTCCATTGTCCCAACAACGACCTACCATCTTCCCCGGAACAACCCGTATCCAGAACTAGCATTATCCACCATTTTCCATCTGATCTCACCCTGCGAGTTGGAAAGTAACATTGACGATTCCATCCCATGCGACCGGATGACCTAGGCCGTCAGTCGCGGGTTCGAACCGTGTGGCCATTATCGCTCGCTTCGCACTCTCGTCCAGACCGTGGCCAAGACCGTTGACGACTCCCAAAACCTGAACCTCACCGTTCGGCTCAACCCGGATGCGCAGTGTCACAACACCTTCGATGTGCAACTGACGCGCCTCAGAGGTGTACTCCGGCTTGGGCTTGGCGACGACCTTGGCGGGCTTCGGTTGCACCAGTGAAGCGACCGGAGCGGGCTTTGGCGCAGGCGGAGGTGTAGCCTGAGCCAACGATACCTGACTGGCTGCACGAGCCGTCTCGGTGCCAGTGCCGCCTGGAACACCTCCGTGGGGAAGGCCGACCGACTGAACTGATCCCGTTCCGTGAATGCTGCCTGTCGGCGATCCACCCAGTCCGACTGTATGAACGGTTCCAGTACCACGTCCGCTACCCGTAGCCGAGCCGCCCAGAGAGATCTGTGTTGACACAGGCCCATTGCTGACCGGGCCGGAGACTCCGTGACTTAGATTGACGCTGGCGACAGAAGGGCCGTGCAGTGTCGGATTGTTCTGATTGCCCAGTGTGACCGACGAGGCACGAGCGACGTTATTGTTGGCCGCCTGTAGCTTGGATAGATCAACCTTAACTGGTGCCAGCATAGGGGTAACCTTGGCGGGCGCAGGTGCGGCAATTACCGGCTTGGGTACGTCCATTTTAACCTCTGGCGGCTTCGGCACGTCCGGCGGCTTGGGAGGAATGATGACGCGCGGAAGATGGATTTCCACCTTAGGCAGATCCACCGGAGGCGGAGGCTTGGGTGCAGGTGGAACAACCTTCGGCTTGACCGGCTCGACCTTCTTCTTCACAACCGGCTCGGTCAATTGCGTGAGCAGGTTTCGCTTGTCCAGAGTCTTCTTGGCCGCCGCACTGACAATGAAAAAGATCAGTAGCAAAATCAGGTTGGTGACCATCGAGGCAAACACCGACGATTTGCTCTGCGATCCCGTATCGAGGACGCCGAAGTGGGCAAATTGGACGCTAATCGGCTGGCCGCGGTCCTCGCTCTGAAGTGGCAATGCCATATCTCTTACAGTCCTTCGCAACAGTCGCCCTATTCACACGATGTGGGCGGCAGGTTAATCCCAAGTATGACTCAATCTGAGACGTGCAGGATATAGATTGCGCCTACACAACTCCCGTTGAAACTCCGCGCTGCGCAAATTATTGCAACATTCACTCTAAACAACGTGATGGGAAAGAATCCTTCCGTCCCCGTTACTCCTTTGATGCTCCTGGCGATTCCTGCGTCTGGCGCGCCAATCAGTTGCATCCGGCGATCCTGTGAGCGAGAACCATGCACAGGACAAATGTCCTCTTATCGCCACTTATTATTCCTCTGCTGTTATCTTCTATCAACCCGGGTTACGAGAAAATTACTCGTTTGCTGGAAATGCCTATACTTTTGTTGTAGGAAAAAATCATGCTCCTTGGAGAAACAATGAAGATTCTGGTAACAGGCGGTGCTGGGTATATCGGCGGAACAGTCTCAAGACTTCTGCTGGCAGGCGGCAACGCCGTAACAATCTACGACAACCTCTGCCACAGCAAGCGCTCCGCCGTTCCAACCAACGCCGAGTTTGTCGAGGGCGATCTGGCCGACCGCGGACTGTTGGAGCGGACACTCAATGCCGGTCGATTCGACGGCATCATGCACTTTGCCGCGCTCATTGAGGCGGGCGAGAGTATGAAGACCCCCGAGGTCTACTTTCGCAACAACACCGTCGGTACGCTCTCGCTGCTAGAGTCGATGCTTGCCACCGGGCACGACCGCTTGGTCTTCAGCTCTACTGCCGCCTGCTACGGCGAGCCACTCTCGACCCCCATCCTCGAAGACGCCAATCTCGAACCGACCAATGCCTACGGGGAGAGCAAGCTGCTGGTTGAACAGATGCTGCGCTGGTTCAACCGCATCCACGGCCTGCGCTACGCCAGCCTGAGATACTTCAACGTAGCCGGTGCGGGCACCTTCACCCTGAACGGTAAAGACGAGGTCTACGGCGAGGCGCATGAGCCGGAGTCGCACCTGATCCCGCTGATCCTCGACGTCGCACTTGGCCGTCGCCAAAGCATCAAGATCTTCGGTAAGGATTACCCAACGCACGACGGCACCTGCATCCGCGACTATATTCACGTACAGGATCTTGCTGACGCGCATCTGCTCGCGCTGGCCGCACTGAAGGACCGCGACCGCGTCATCTATAACATTGGAAACGGTCAGGGTTTCACCGTACGCGAGGTTATCGACTCGGTCCGCCGTGTCACTGGCAAGCCAATCCCGGTCGACGAATGCGCTCGCCGCGCGGGCGACCCCGCCGTACTCGTCGCCAGTTCCGAGAAGATCAAGCAGGAGCTAGGCTGGAACCCCAACTTTGCCAACCTAGACGCCATCGTCGCCAGCGCATGGCAGTGGCACCAGCAGCGCTACGAGTAAGCCGTGCACGTTAGAGCGGCTTCAGTGTAACTGTTATGCATGTAGATTGACGGAGTAGTGTTCTTGAGGAAAAACCACGCAAACAGAGTTCCCCTATAGCAATCACGAAAATTATGCTAGAACCGGATCTCGTCGCGGGCTATCTCTCGGCGATCCTCGGCCAGAATCGTAGCTCGCTCAAGCACATGGGAGAGTTCGCGAACGTTGCCGGGCCAGTCGTGCTCCATTAGTCGCATCGCCGCGCCCGACGAGAGTCGCTTGACAGGCATCTCTTCGCCCATCTTGCCCAGCAGGTACGAGGCCAGCGGCAACACGTCCTCCATGCGTTCGCGCAGCGCGGGCACCGAGACCGGAAAGACCGCCAGCCGATGATACAAGTCGAGACGGAAACGGTTCTC
>CAZPZL010000133.1:0-7002 GCA_964590925.1 uncultured Granulicella sp. | reverse complement strand
CTCAAGTCCGCCCGCGCCACCCAGCAGGTGGCCGGTCATCGACTTGGTCGAACTGACCAGTAGCGTGTGGTTCAACGCGCGCTCGCCGAAGACAATCTCGATGGCCTTAGACTCCAACGTATCCCCGAGAGGAGTCGAGGTGGCGTGGGCATTCACGTAGCCGATCTGGTCCGGCGAGATGCCTGCAACCTTGAGCGCGGCGTTCATCGAACGCTGACACCCCTCGCCCTCGGGAGCCATCCCCGTCATGTGGAAGGCATCCGACGACATGCCGTAGCCGACCACCTCGGCCAGAATCTTGGCGCCGCGCGCCTTGGCCGATTCAAGCTCTTCAAGAATCAAAATGCCCGCACCCTCGCCGACGACAAATCCGTCGCGATCCTTATCCCACGGACGACAGGCATGCGTGGGATCATCGTTGCGCGTCGATAGAGCCTTCATGGCAGCGAATCCGCCGACGCCCATCGGCGTGATTGCGCCCTCGGTACCGCCAGCGATCATCGCGTCCGCGTCGCCGCGTTCGATGATGCGGAAGGCATCGCCGATGGAGTGCGCGGAACTGGCACAGGCTGTCGCCGTCGCCTCATTCGGTCCGCGTGCGCCAAATCGAATCGAGACGTGCCCTGCGGCAAGATTGACGATTGCCCCGGGAATGAAGAAGGGCGAGATCTTGCGCGGTCCACCGGCCAACATCGCCGAATGCTCGCGCTCGATCACGTCGAAGCCGCCGATACCGGAGCCAATATGTACTCCGACCCGATCCCGATTCGACTCGTCGATCTTCAGACCGGAATGATCCATCGCCTCCTGCGCCGCAGCAATCGCAAAATGGATGAACCGCCCCATCTTGCGTGCCTCTTTTTTATCAATAAACAGCAGCGGATCGAAGTCCTTGACCTCTGCGGCGAAGCGAACGGAGTGGCCTTCGAGGTCGAATGCCTTGATCTCCGCCATTCCACTGCGACCCCCAAGCAGGCCCTCCCAGACTTCAGGCGTGGTCTTTCCAACCCCGCAGACGAGGCCAATTCCAGTCACGACGACACGGCGTCGCCAACTCTGCTGCTCCATCGATTGCGTAGCTCCCATTATTACTTTGCCGCCTTCTGGTTCTTTTCAATGTAGTCGACGGCGTCCTTGACGGTCTTGATCTTCTCGGCGTCCTCGTCGGGAATCTGAATGTCGAAGGCTTCTTCAAACTGCATCACCAATTCGACGACGTCGAGCGAATCCGCACCGAGATCTTCCTGAAAGCTTGCGCCTGCGGTGACTTCGGCCTCATCCACCTGAAGCTGCTCGACGATAATCTGTTTCACTTTTTCATCAACTGCTGCCATTTGGTTCTCCTGTGGTCTTTCGATTCAAAAACAAAATTAGGGCGACGCAAAATCAAGAGCGACAACTCAAGATCCGATGCGAGTCGAACCAGAACGCAAGACGCGCCCTGCCCGATGCACAAGTCTCAAGAATACCGAGCGCCTAGCAGAGTGTAAAGCATCGAGAGGATAAATTGTGAGGTGTCGTTTGAGTGGCATCCATTATCCTTCCTCTTCGCTGGCCGCCAGCAGCGGCAACATCCCATCGAATCCGACAGATGCAGGCGGCAATGCCTGTTCTGTAGCATCCATGCTGACATCCCGCAGGGTGCGATTTATAGCCCGCGTGCGAACGCCCAGCTTGTCGATCGTCCCCTGAACCTTGCCCACGTCATCGGTCATCTTGTCCATCAGCTTCTCGAAGGTGCCGAACTCCTTGCGCGCGTTGGCCAGTACCTTCCACACCTCATCGCCTTTTTGTTGCATCTGCAGCATGTGGAAGCCCATCTGGAAGCTGTTGAGAATCGCCGACAGGGTGCTGGGTCCGGCAATCGTCACATGGCAGTTCTGCTGAATCTCGCTCTGCAATCCGTCGCGACGCATCACCTCGGCATACAGCCCTTCGGTGGGCAGAAACAGAATCGCAAACGTGGTCGTGCGTGGCGGCTCAATGTACTTCTCGCAGATTTTTTTGCCCTCAAAGCGAATCGCGCTCTCAAAGGCCTTGCCTGCGCTGACGATCTCCTGGCCCGTCTGGTAGGCCGTCTCCAGCCGTTCCCAGGCCTCTCGGGGAAACTTCGAGTCGATCGGCAGCAGAGCCTCTCCGGTGGGCGTTGGCAGCTTGACGGCGAACTCGACCGCCTCCTGCGAACCGGCTTTGACCCGCACGTTCTTTTCAAACTGATTGGCCGCCAGCATCTGCTTGAGCAGCGTCTCCAGCATCACCTCCCCAATGGTTCCCCGCGACTTAACATTGGTGAAAATGCGCGATAGATCGTCAACTCCAGCCGACAACTTTGCCATCTCGCCCAATCCTGCGTGGACCTTGGTGAGTTGGTCGGTTACCTGCCCGAAGCTCTCGGTCAGACGCGTCTGTAGTGTCGATTGCAGCTTCTCATCGACCGTCGCGCGCATCTCGTCCAGTTTGGCCGAGTTGCTCTCGTTCAGCTTGTTCAGCCGCTCCTCAATCGAGCCGCGCAATCTCTCTTGCAACTCGGCATTGCTCGTCATCAGCTCACCGAGCTTGCCGCTCAAAGATTCTCGCAGCGCAATCTGTTGTGTGTTGAACTCAGCAGCAGAGGCCGTCAGCCGCTGCGTAATCGTGCCCATCTGTGACTCGACAGCGCGCCGAAGCTGGTCGCCAGAGCTTTTGTTGTCCTCGCGAAAGCTGTTCAAATCGCTCTTCAGCGTCCCGCCGACCGCCGCAATGTTAGCTGCAATCTCCGTGCGCAACGCCCCGAACTCTGTCGCGTTTCCCTCACGCGTTCTCCGCGCCTCTTCAATCATTTCAGAACGCATTTGAGCCAGCGAGTCGCGCAGCGAGTCGGCCCGTGCATCTAGCCGGGTCAGCTTGTCGGCCAGCTCGCCCAGACGGGGATCAGGTTGGTCCGAGACCGGCTTGCGCAGGTACAGTGCCAGCAGCGCCACAAGTTGCAGGACCAGAACAGGGATTAGCATTCGGCTTTCCTTCGCCTACTAGAATAGCACCAATGCTCCGGAAGAATGCGCCGGAAGAGCTGGATTGCAAGATCCGTCGCAATCAATCATCCGTGGCGGAAGTGGCGCACTCCGGTAAAGACCATCGCGATCCCCAGCCGGTTGGCTGCCTCGATCACCTCCGGGTCCCTCACCGAGCCGCCCGGCTGAATCACCGCCACCGAGCCGACCCGCGCTACCGTCTCCAGTCCGTCGGCAAACGGGAAGTAGGCGTCGGATGCAGCGACGGTTCCTCCCAGCGGCAGCGCTGCCTTCATCGCGCCGAAGCGAGCCGCATCGACGCGGCTCATCTGTCCTGCCCCGATGCCGACCGTCTGCCCGTACCCCTCGTTGAAGCGCGCGTAGACGATGGCGTTCGACTTCACATGCTTGCAGACGCTCCACGCAAACAGCAGAGCGCGCAGCTCCTGCTTGGTCGGCGCGCGCTCGGTCACCACACGCAGGTCGGCCTCGGCAATGTGGATGCGGTCGGCGTCCTGCATCAAAAATCCGCCTGAAACCTGCTTCAGCGTGCGTTCTGGCCTACCGGCCTCGGCCTGGCTGGAGACGATCTCCAGCAGCCGAAGATTCTTCTTCGCCGCGAACTTTGCCAACGCCTCCGGCGAGAACGACGGCGCAATAATCGCCTCGACGAAGAGCTTCGAGATCTCTTCAGCCGCATCGGCGTCCACCGGTCGATTGATGCCGATCACGCTGCCAAACGCCGAAACGGGATCGCACTCCAGCGCGCGCCGATAGGCATCGAGAACTGTTGCGCCGGTCGCCGCGCCGCAGGGATTGGTGTGTTTGATAATCGCCACCGCTGCGTCCTTGGCCGCGTCAAACTCGCTCACCAGATTCCAACAGGCGTCCATATCGACGATGTTGTTGTAGCTCAACTCCTTGCCCTGCAACTGCTTGCCTGCCGCCACGCCGCGCCCGCTTCCGTCCACATACAGCGCGGCATGTTGGTGCGGATTCTCGCCATAGCGCAGCACACTCTTCAGCGTATCGATCACACGAATCGCAGGCACCATTGCCTCTGCGTCGAAGACTGCCGGCACGCCCTTCGCCGCTGGCTCGTGAATGCTCTCCAGCGCAGTCGCAATCGCCGAGTCATAAGCAGCTGTCACTGCAAAAGCTGCCTTTGCCAGCCGCCAGCGCGTCGCCAGTCCCAGCGATCCGGCGTGCGTCGCCAGCTCCCTGCTCACCGCCGCGTAGTCGGCTACCGAAGTGACAATCGCCACGTCATTGAAGTTCTTCGCCGCCGAGCGCACCATCGACGGCCCGCCGATGTCGATGTTCTCGATGATCTCGGCAAACTCCACGTCCACCTTGGTCGCCGTCTTCTCGAAGGCGTACAGGTTGACGACGACCATGTCGATTGGCTCGATGCCGTGGGCTTTGATGGCCGCGAGATGTTCCGCATTCTCGCGGATGTGGAGAATGCCGCCGTGGACCTTGGGATGCAGCGTCTTCACGCGCCCATCGAGCATCTCGGGGAAGCCGGTCAGGTCGCTGATGTCGCGCACCGTCAGGCCCGCCTCGCGCAGTGCCCGCGCCGTCCCGCCGGTCGAGACCAGCTCAATCTCGTGGCTCGCCAGCGCGCGGGCGAAGTCGACCAGCCCGGTTTTGTCGGTAACGGAGAGTAGTGCGCGACGAACGCGGCGAAGGCCGCTCGTAAGGGAAGTATTGCCCGCAGAGACAGATTCAGTATTCACCCATCTATTTTATGCCGAAGTTACACATAAAGAGGAAGAAGTCCAACGCATACTAATGCTGATGGTGTATCCTTAGTCGTGCAAATAGCTGTAGTTGTTATGATTTGAATAGTTTCCAGCCATAGGCGGAGGATTCAGTGCGTAATAAATCGAAGTTCGCAATAGCAATATTGGCAGCAATGCTGGCCACCACCACACACGCATGGGCAAAAATAATCCTGCCGGATGCCTGCGGGGAAGACAAGATCAAGTTTGACGTGAAGTCACAAAAAAACGCACCTGCTCCAGCGCTGCCAGCCGAAGGTAAAGCACAGATCATCTTCATCGCAATGGATTCCCTTACTGTACGATTTGGCATCGATGGAAACTGGGTCGGTGCAGCTAAACACGGCTCCTATTTCGCCGCAGAGGTTACTCCCGGTGTGCACCATCTTTGCTCTGGTGTACAGGTATTCGAGATCGGTTCTGCTAGGACGGTGGAGGGCTTGGCCAGAATGGCATCTTTTACCGCTGAAGCTGGCAAGGTGTATTACGTCGCATACAGTCTATCGGGGGGGGGTGGTACTTCTGGCACCCCACCATCCACTACTGTAGTTCCAGGTGCGACAGCAATGGGCGGAGGCCCAGTTGTTGTCACTCAGTCAGGGACACCCGGCACTGCTGGTGCCCCTTTGTCTAGTGGACTATCGTTCTTGAACGAGGATGAGGGTAAGTATCGAGTCAAGGCCTTTCCACGGAGTATCTTCACTGTTCAACCGTGGTACGGTGCTCCGCAGCACAAGTGATTCGGCTCGCATTTGATTCATGGAGCCAAAGTTGCTGACATTGCAGGAGTAAATTCCCCTCGATGAAAGCGAAGCCCGCGCGTCGTATGATTGTCATTCCCGAAGGGAATCTGCTTTTTGCTGCCACCACGACGGTCTACGCCACTAACGAAAACGCTATAAATATTGGCTAAACCTCAAAAAAAGTGCACCAATTTTAAAATTGGTGCACTTTTGACACGAAAAGCCCACTCCGTAACCCAAAAAGAAGGGGGGGGGAGCCCACAGGGATTTACCGCACCATCGCCCCGGTCAGTTCGCTCACCTTGGCGACATCGTGGCTGGCGCACCAACGCCGCAGCCCGTTGGCGATATTCTCGACCGCCCTCGGATCGGCGAAGCTGGCCGTTCCCACCTGCACGGCGGTCGCGCCCGCCAGCAGGAATTCGACGGCGTCCTCCGCTCGCGAGATTCCCCCTAGCCCAACCACCGGAATCCTCACCGCCTGCGCCGCCTCATTGACCATCCGCACCGCAATCGGTCGAATCGCCGGACCGGACAAACCACCCGTTCCATTGGCGATGCGTGGTCGTCGCGTCTCCACATCGATCGCCAGTGCCAGGAACGTATTCACCAGCGAGATCGCATGTGCGCCCGCCTCCTCCGCCGTAATCGCCATGCGCGGAATGCTGGTCACGTTGGGCGATAGCTTCACCATCAACGGCCTCTGCGCCGCGTGACGACAGCGCGTCGTCAGTTGGTACAGCGAATCCTGATCGGTCCCAAAGACCATCCCCCCGTGCTTGGTGTTGGGGCAGCTCGCGTTCAGCTCGTACATCGCGATCCCCGGAGCGTCGTTGAGGATATGAATCACCTCGACGCACTCCTCGATGGTATAGCCGAAGACGTTGGCAATCACCAACGCGCCGGGTATCTCGCGCAATTTGGGCAGCTTCTCCGCAATAAACGCATCGACGCCGACGTTCTGCAACCCGACAGCGTTCATCATTCCCGCAGCTGTTTCGATGATGCGCGGGCTGGGATTGCCCGCCATCGGCTGGCGCGATAGCCCTTTGACCACAAGTCCGCCGATACGTTGGAAGTCGACGACCTCCTCGAACTCCACCCCATAGCCAAAGGTTCCGCTGGCCGCCAGCACCGGCGAGCGCAACTCCACCCCAGCCAGATTCACGCGCATGTCGGGCTTACTCAGTTTGTCACCGCCGTTTGCATCCCATCCAGTGTACCGGCGAACCACGCCCCGGTGCATCTACTCTCTGAAATGGCATCTTCTCCACAGCGGATCTTCCTAGATTATCGTTCAGTCCAGCAACTCTTCGGGGAGGGTTTCGATTTCCATGAGCAGGGGCTTGCGCAGGCGCTGCTGTGCGCGATGTATCAGAAACCACGCGCCGCCGAAACCGGTGATGGTAATCAGCATCCACACATGCAGAGCAAGACCGTAAAGCGCGGCGGCACCGGGGTTGGCTCCGTGCGTGGCAAAGGCCT
>CAZPZL010000132.1:0-7033 GCA_964590925.1 uncultured Granulicella sp. | reverse complement strand
AGCGACGACGCAGCCCCGCCGCCCGCAGTGGGTTCGGGCGCAATGCCGTGCTCGGGCGGGGTGCGATCGTCATGGTTGCCTGCGTTGTCGAAGATGTTATGGTCGTAGATCGCAGTCTGCTCCGTCACGTCGGTGCTGCTAGCCCCAAGGCTCACCGTATTGCCCGGCGCACTGACCGTTCCCTCCACCGGAACCGAGGCCGCGGTTCCCATGCCGGTAAAGAGGTCGAGCTGATGTCCTGACATAAATCGAATCTGAATCCAGCGGAAGATGTAATCCATAATTGACTTGGCATAGCCAATCTCTGGATTGCCTGTCCAGCCGGATGGCTCGAAGCGGGTATGGGCAAACTTCTCGCAGAGCACACGCAGCGGCACACCGTGCTGTAGTGAGATGGAGATCGCTGTGGCAAAGGAGTCCATCAGCCCAGAGACAGTCGAACCCTCCTTCGCCATGCGGATGAATATCTCTCCCGGCGAGCCGTTGGGATAGAGGCCGACAGTGATGTAGCCCTCGTGGCCGCTGATGCCAAACTTGTGCGTTACGCTGGCGCGTTCGGCTGGTAGACGATGGCGCACCGCACGCGGCGGAGCCTGTGCGTCGGCGGAGTCTGCGTTCTGCGTTGAAGCGGCAAGAATCTGCTGCAACTCGCGATTCAACGCGGCATTCACGGCCTCGAGTGCTACCAGCTTGGCATTCGTCTCTGCGGTATCAGAGGACCCGACCGCGCGCGTGCTCTTCTTGTCGTCGGTCTGCGCGCTCACGTTGAGCGGCTGTGTTCCCTTCGAGTTGTCGCGATAGATCGCCACGGCCTTGATCCCCTGTCGCCACGATTCCATGTATGCATCGGCCACGTCGTCAACCGAACAGTCCTGCGGCAGATTTACCGTCTTCGAGATTGCACCAGAGAGGAATGGTTGAGCCGCCGCCATCATCTTGATGTGGCCCATGTAGTGAATTGAGCGCGTTCCCTTGGCCGGCTTGAAGCTGCAATCGAAGACAGCGAGGTGTTCCTGCTTGATGCCCGGTGCTCCCTCGATCGTCCCCGTCGCGTCGATGTAGCTGACGATGGCGTTAACCTCATCCTCTTTGTAGCCGAGCTTGATCAGCGCCGAGGGCACGGTCGAGTTGACGATTTTGATCATACCTCCGCCGACCAGCTTCTTGTACTTCACCAGCGCCAGATCCGGCTCAACGCCGGTGGTGTCGCAGTCCATCATGAAGCCGATGGTTCCGGTCGGCGCCAGCACCGTGACCTGCGAGTTGCGGAAGCCAAACTTTTCTCCGTGGGCGAGCGCACCATCCCACGCATCGCGGGAGGCCGCGATGAGCGCATCAAGCTGTGGAACATGAAATGGCTCTACAGTCGTTCGTGGACTGGTGATCGTTGGTTTGCCGATGTTGTTGACCTCGGCGCGATGCATACGAATTACATCGAGAAACGGCTCACGGTTGACATAGAATCCCGGGCATGCTCCGCCGGGAACGCCATGCTGCTGGGTGATCGGCGTGGCCGCACCGAGCGGAGCGCAGGCCTCGGCAATGCGCGCTGACTGCCAGTAGGCGTCACCGCAGAGGATCGCGGTGAGCGTGCCAGCGAAGTCGCGGCCAGCGTCGGAATCATACGGCAAGCCGAAGGCCATCAGCAGCGCACCGAGATTCGCATAGCCCAATCCCAGCGGGCGATAGTCGTGCGAGTTCTTGGCGATCTGCTCGGTGGGATAGCCCGCCGCATCGACAATGATCTCCATCGCCGTGGTCAGAATCGCAATCGCCTGGCGATACGCGGGAACATCAAACTGTCCACCCGGCGTCACAAACTTCAGCAGGTTGAAGCTGGCCAAATTGCAGGCCGAATCATCCAGAAACATATACTCACTGCATGGATTCGAGGCGTTGATGCGGGCAGTGTTCTTGCTGGTGTGCCAGCGATTGATCGTCGTGTCGTACTGCATTCCCGGATCGCCGCACTGCCAAGTCGCCTCGGCGATCTTGTGCATCAGGTCGCGGGCACGATACTCCTTGACCACATCGCGGCTCTTTACCGTATGCGTGGCAAACGTCCCGTCGTTCTCGACCGCCTTCATGAACTCGTCCGTCACGCGCACACTGTTGTTGGCGTTCTGGAAGAAGATCGAACTATACGCCTCACTGTCCGGTCCAGAGCCGTCGTAGCCCGCCTGCACCAGATGCCACGCCTTCGTCTCCTCTTTGACCTTGCACTCGACGAAGTCTTCAATATCTGGATGGTCAATGTTGAGGATGACCATCTTGGCCGCGCGGCGCGTCTTGCCGCCGCTCTTGATAACGCCCGCAAAGGCATCGAAACCGCGCATGAACGAGAGCGGTCCGCTGGCTGTGCCGCCGCCGCTTAGAGTCTCCATCGAGCCGCGAATCGAGCTAAGGTTCGATCCCGCGCCCGATCCCCACTTGAAGAGCATCCCCTCGGTCTTGGCCAGCGTAAGAATCGAATCAAGAGAGTCATTCACAGAGTTGATAAAACACGCAGAGCACTGCGGCTTGCTGTAGCCTGTCACCGAGAACTCTATCTTTCCCGTCGCTGGATTCCAGTGCCAGTTCTGTGCGTCCGAGTTCGGCTCCAGCCGGTCGCAGCCCACGTTGAACCAGACCGGCGAGTTGAAAGCGACCTTCTGGTTGAGCAGCAGATGTGTCAGCTCGGCGAAGAAGATCTCCGCGTCCTTGGTCGTCGCAAAGTAGCCATCGCGAATGCCCCAATCGCGAATCGACTCCGCCACGCGCGTCACCAGAGCGCGCACGCCGCTCTCGCGCTCCGGCGTTCCCACCTGCCCATGCAGGTACTTCGACGCGACAATATTAGTTGCCGTCATCGACCAATCCGACGGCACTTCTACCGCCTTCTGCTCGAAGATCGTCCGCCCTTTATAGTCCTGTATGATCGCATCGCGCAACTCCCAAGTAATCTCGTCGAAGGGCGAAACGCCCTCGCGCGTAAAGTGGCGCGAGAAGGTCAATCCCGTCGGGCGGCTGGAGCCGGTACGCGCAGCGACCTTTGGCGTGGTCTCCAGCGCGGAGAGATCTGTTTTGGCTGCGGTGGAGGACGGGTTTGTGGTCAGGGTGGGGGGCATCGGGTAAATCTCCTTCGTCAATCTTTTGCGCATTTCGATCTGCGTCGTTCTCGGTGCTTCAAACTCTTGGCGTTCCGATAATGCAACTTCGAGCCCAGCAAGGAAGCCTGAGTGCCCTCTCTGTATCTTCGTCTCCGACTTGGTTCCAGACGTTCAACTCGGCTTCATCAAAAATCAAAAACGATTTGTGCCAACCAGATTTCCTCTGGTCTATTTGATGCGTCAACTTCCTTCTTTGCGGCGTAATAGTGGGTTGCCTGAGCCTCTGATGCGGTGGGCAGCGCGTTAGCTCGACCACATTGCAGAGGGGAGAGTTCCGGACTGTCCTGATTACTTTCGGTTCAATAGTTTTTGTTCCGTAGTCGTCAAAGTACCGCTCCCAGTGGGGTATGTCAAGTATAAAGCACAAGATGTTGTGCTTCTCACGCGAATACCCCATTTACAGCCGCATTATCCACCGACGGTGGAAAATGCCCTGTATTTTGCTGTGGAATTCTCCAGAACCAGCCCCCTGACGCGGCCTCTGGCCCCCCCTGCCAGAATCCCGTCCGACAACTCTCGCTTTTGCGTCCCGCGCACACTGCCCCGTATCGGTCTTTATCGGCAGAAATCTCAGCTTCATTAGCATCCTCTGAGAGTAGGCCGCAAAACCTATCCCCACAAGGCGCAAAACCAGTGCAGCTACTGTGGAAACCGGCGGAAAAGTGGATAAGCCACTGCAATCAGCCCCGTGTCAAAGCAGCAACATGCAGTCGCCATAAGAGAAGAAGCGATAGTGCTGGCCCACCGCGTGGGCGTAGGCTCCGAGCGTCCTCTGTCGTGCTGCATCGCTATTGCCCACAAACGCCGCCACCAGCATCAACAGAGTCGACTGCGGCAGGTGGAAGTTGGTCAGCAGTCCGCCCACCACGCGAAAACGGTGCCCCGGCGAGATGAAGATCGAGGTAACCCCGGAGTGCGCCTCCAGCCGCGTCTTCCCTGCCCTCTCGGCCTCGGCGGCAATATGCTCCAATGTGCGCGTCGTTGTGGTTCCCGCAGCCACCACGCGTCGCCCATCGGCCCGCGCGCGGTTGATGGCATCGGCAGTCTCCCCGGTCAACGTGTAGCGCTCGCTGTGCAGGCGAATCTCGTCCAGACGTTCGACCCGCACCGGTTGAAAGGTTCCCAGCCCGACATGCAGCGTAACATAGCGAATCTCCACCCCGCGAGCCTCCAGCGCGGCCAGCGTCTGTGGCGTAAAGTGCAGACCAGCAGTTGGCGCTGCGGCCGAGCCCAGTCTCTGCGAGTAGACTGTCTGGTAGCGCTCGCGGTCCTCCTCCGAGTCTGGCTGCAAGCTCTGATCGCGTCGGATGTAGGGTGGCAGCGGCATGTGTCCGATCCGCATCAGCGTTGCCTCGAAATCCTCAGTTGGCGCAAATCGCAGCATCCGCTCGCCAAACTCTCCCACGCTCAGAACCTCGGCAGTCAGCATCGCTTCAGCCTCGCCTGTCGCAAAAAAGCGTAGCGTCTCACCGACTTGTACCTTACGGGCAGGACGGACCAGCGCGCGCCATACGTTTTCACTCATTTGCTTAGAATCCTGCTCAACCAGCAACACCTCGATCTGTCCGCTGGGATCGGGTGAGTTGGCCAGTGTCCGCGTACCGGCTCTGACGGCGAAGAGTCGCGCCGGAATCACGCGCGAGTCGTTAAGGACAAGCAGATCGCTCGGCTGAAGCAGCTCCGGCAGGTTCATAAATTGCGAATCGACCAGTGCCCCCGGTTCGTCGATTTCCAGATCTCGGCGCAGCACCAGCATCCGGCTCGACCCGCGTTCTGCGGGCGGATGCTGCGCAATCAACTCCTCCGGCAGATCGAAATGAAAGTCCGAAACCAGCCTCGAAGAAGTTGGTGTCGAAGAGGAAAAATAATTTACACGCACGATCTGCCTTCCTCGGCGAGCATCACTGCTCGATCCAGTGTTGCCTGCACCGTCTCTGGCGTGACTTCGTTGGCCGGAACGTGTGCTGGCCAGCTCACTACCACGCGGCTGAAAGGCTTGGGAATCATAAAGCGATCCCACGAACGCAGCTCCCAGGCGCGCTCTGGGTGAGCGTAAAAGCTGCCCACCCACGTCCCTGCCTCGCCGACAGTCCGCGCTAGACGGGCCAGTCCTGGCTTTGCGACATACACTGGTCCGCGTGGGCCATCCGCCGTAATGGCGCAGCGATGCCCCTCAGTGTACGCCTGCTTCATCCCGCGCAGTCCCTCTGCTCCTCCGCGCGAACTGGAACCGCGAATTACTCTGAATCCAAGTAGTTCTGTGGTGCGAGTAATCAGCTCGCCGTCGAAGCTGGAGCTGACCAGAATCGCAATCTTTCGATCACGAAATCGATGCGCGCAGATCAACAGCGAGCGATGCCAGAAGCCGAAGACGCTCGGCCCCGGGAGCTGATCGCCCGGCCGGACTCCAGGGTCGGTGCGATCTTCGTAGCGCAGCGTCATCCCTAGCAGTCGAATCAGGCATGCGGCCAGCGGCGGCACCAGCGCGATGGCGAGCCACTGCGTCCATCGCAGCTTTCGATGGACGCGACTGGACTTCGACTTGGAGGAAAAATCCACACACCCAGTGTAGTGGCTCGCTCCAGCTCACGCTGTCCAAAGTTGTAACGTTCAACAACCGACACCCCCGCCTACATCTGCAATGGAGTTCGGATCAACATTGCTCAAGCCGGACCCACGATGCGTCCGGATGACTCGCTGCCATCGCGTTGTATACACTCGAAGTAGTCCTGTAAATGGGACTTGGGAGATTCTTTAAATGCCGTCACGTCGCAACGCACTTTGCCTCTTTGCCCTGCCGCTTGCGCTGATTAGCCTGTCAATCTCGTCTGTAGGTACGCTGGCCCAAACCGCGAAACCAGCGGTAAAACCGTCGCTGGCGAAATCACCTGCTGCGATGTCCTTTGGCACGAAGCCGTTTTTGCCGACTCGTTTCTCGGTCGTCATCGAGGGTGCGGCGAATGGTCCGGCGGTGTTTCTGCTTCCCGACGTCTCCAGTTCGCGCGCGGTCTTCGACGTCGAAGCCCGACAGCTCGCGCCGCACTACCGCCTCTACCGGGTGCAGATTGCGGGTTTTGCAGGTGAACCGGCAGGGCCAAATGCCAGTGGCCCCGTACTGGCTCCGGTGGTCGAGGAGTTGCATCGCTACATCGTCGCCAACCACCTGCATCCAGCCGTAATCGGCCACTCGATGGGAGGGTTGATGGCGCTGATGCTGACCACGTCGCACCCCGAGGACGTCTCGCGAACGATGGTTGTCGCCGCGCTGCCCTTCTACGGAATGCTGCTCTCGCCCACGGAGACGGTCGAGATGCTTCGTCCGCAGGCACTCCAGATCCACGACCAAGCACTTGCACTCACCAAAATTCAGTTTGATTCGTTACAGCCGAAGATGGCCTCGCGGCTGGCGACCAGCCCGGAGGCGCGCAAACTGATCTCGGCCAGTGCCATCGCCACAGACCGCGCAGTCTATGCCGATGCGACCGAGGACGAAATGTTCATCGACCTACGCCCACAATTAGCCTCCATACAGACGCCGGTCACTGTCGTCTTCACCTACATCGCCGCCACCGACGGAGAGTACGCACCGAAGACCGCCAACCTATACGCCGACGCCTATCAGTCGATCCCGCATCTGACTCTGGTCGAGATCGATGACTCCCATCACTTCGTCATGTACGACCAGCCCGACGAGTTCCACAACGCCATCGCCAACTTCCTGAAATAACATATGATTTTGCTCCCCGGCTAGACCTGCCGCAACGCCCTCTCAGCGACTATAATTAACCCATAAATCATGGCTGACGATCTCTTCCCACACGACCCGAACAACCCCGAAAATCCCGCCCCGCAGGACGCCAACTCCAACACCCCGCCGCCTGCCG
>CAZPZL010000131.1:0-7110 GCA_964590925.1 uncultured Granulicella sp. | reverse complement strand
CTGGCGGGTGGCCCACCCTAAGTTTTTTAAATCTTGATTGAATCATAAGCAGTGGGTGCCCCATCCTTCGCCTCTTTTCTGGCGAAGGGTGGGAGGCAGAACTGCTGGCCTGTCTCTGTTTCGCGGCGGCGCGCGGTCCATTCTGACTCGATCTCTATGGTGCCGATCTTGCCCGTTGCGTAGTGTTGGAAGCTCGACCATGGCCACTCGTCCGGCTTATCGACCAGACCTCGGTGGACCGGGTTGCGGTGCATGTAGCGGAGCTTTTCAACCCGCTTCTCTTCGTTATGTACGTTGAAATCGTAGTAGCGGCGCTGCCAGAACTGAGCCTCGTCGCTTGTCTTCAGCTTGTGCGACGTCCGCTGCTTCAATACCTGAATGGCAACCGATAGCGGCGACTGGCGCGGCTCGCTGACCAACAGGTGAACGTGCTCCGGCATGAGGACGTATCCGGCAACCACAAAGTCGTAGCGCACGCGTACCGCCTCCAGTTCGCGCTCGAAGAGATCGTAGGCTCCGTCTCGCGCCAACAGAGGCTGTCTTCGATAACAACTGAAGGTCAGGAAGTGAAAACAGCCACACTGCTGGTAACGAACAAGTCCCTTCGTCATATCGGGAGAATTCTACACCCGAATTAGTCGTCGAGATTGAGGAATCCAACGTCAAGAGTTGTCGTATCCCACCCTTCACCAGAAAGAAGCGAAGGATGGGGCACCCATTGTTTTGAGGTTGATCGAGATTTCAAAAACGTACGGTGGGCCAGCCTACGGGGTAAACTGGAAGGATGATTGACGATCTGGAATACCGATACTCCCCGGTGCGCGACAGGGTTCGCGAGCTGCGGGAGTATCTTTGACTCGACGCGACTGAAGCGCGAGCTGGCGGTGATTGAAGAGAAGATCTCCGACCCAACCGTGTGGGCCGATGCGGCGCGCTCGCAGCCGTTGATGCGGGATCGCAAGCGGTTGGAGACGCTGATCGCAGACGACGGGGAGTTGCTGCGGCGCTCCGAAGACATCGAGGCGTACTTTGAGTTGGCGCACGAAGGTGAGCTGACCGAGCCGGATCTGGAACGCGAGATTCCCGCGCTGGTCGAATTCTCCGAGAAGCTGGAATCGAAGACGATGTTGTCGGGCGAGACTGACGCGCTGAACGCCATCGTCACGGTGCATCCCGGAGCGGGCGGGACCGAGAGCCAGGACTGGGCCGAGATGCTGATGCGCATGTATTTGCGCTGGGCCGAGCGGCAGGGCTTCCGCACCAACATCCATGAGATTCAGGACGGCGACGAAGCGGGCATCAAGTCGGCGACGTTCACCATTGCGGGCGAGTTTGCCTACGGGTTGCTGAGCGGCGAATCGGGGGTGCACCGGCTGGTGCGCATCTCGCCGTTTGATTCGGCCAAGCGGCGGCATACCAGCTTTGCCAGCGTCTTTGTTAGCCCGGAGATTGACGAGACGATCGTGATTGACATTAAGGTGGAGGATCTGCGGATCGATACCTACCGCTCCGGCGGCAAGGGCGGGCAGCATGTGAATACGACGGATTCAGCCGTGCGGATTACGCACTTGCCGACCGGATTGGTGACGGGATGCCAGAACGAGCGCTCGCAGTACAAGAATAAAGATCAGGCGATGAAGATGATGCGGTCCAAGCTCTACGAGTACGAGTTGGACAAGAAGAAGGCCGCGACGCGCAAGATCGAGGACGCAAAGCTGGAGATCGGATTCGGCTCCCAGATTCGCAGCTATGTTTTGCAGCCGTATCGTATGGCGAAGGACTTGCGCACGCGCGTCGAGGTGGGCGACGTGGACCGTGTGCTGGATGGCGATCTGGAGCCGTTCATTCGCGGCTATCTGCGGATGCGGCGCGATGGGAATCTACCCGCGGAGATCGAGGAAGACGATGTGGCTTAGAAGACCAATCCTTGTGCTGCTGGCGGCGCTTGGCGTGTCCGCAGGAATCGCCGCGCGTGCGCAGATGGTCCCGGTTGGCGACGGCGGTCCGGGGCCGGTGAAGGCGCAGCACCTGACGGCGGAGTTGGTCTCGCTGGGACCGGCGATTGCACCGGGAAAGACGCAGCAGGTGGGGCTGGTGCTGACGCTCGACGACCACTGGCACGTCTACTGGATCAATCCGGGCGACTCCGGTGAGCCGCCGCGCATCGCGTGGACGCTGCCAGAGGGAATTACCGCCGGGCCGATGAGATTTCCCATTCCCGACCAGTTGCCGCTGGGGCCGCTGATGGACTACGGCTACGAGGACCATGTCGCGTTCCCCGTGACGATTGCTGCGTCTCCGACACTTCAGCCCGGGCCAGTGCATTTGGACGCGGAGGTGAGCTGGCTGGTGTGCAATAACGTCTGCGTGCCGGGGCGAGCGCATCTGGGCATAGACCTGATGGTGAAGGCTGGCGCACCCGACTCGACCGAAGAGCCGAAGCTGGGAGCGTTGGGTGAAGCTATGACTCTCATTCCGGGTTTGTTACCGAAGTGGGCAAAGCTGACGGTCGTTGGCGGCAAGCAGCAGTTTGTGCTGATGCTAAAGGACGGCGTGCGGGAGACGGGCCCGGAGTTCTATCCCTACCCGGGCGAGCTTGCGGTAGGTGGCGAACGCTCGCCAGACCCCATTATTCACGCGGCGGATCAACACATCGAGACGCGGCGCGATGGGATGCGGCTCTTTGTCGAGCGCTCGCCGGACGTGACGGAGCTGCCCGCAACGCTGCACGGCCTGCTGAAACTGTCGGACTCGGAGGCCTACGAGGTGAACGTGCCAGTGATGCCAGGTGAGATCGCGCAGGCAAGCAGCGGCCCGACGACCGGAACCGCGGCGATTGGGCTGGCATTTCTCGGCGGCATTCTGCTGAACCTGATGCCGTGCGTCTTTCCGGTTCTGTTTTTGAAGGCGCTCACGCTGATGCAGAGTTCAAACGAGAGTCGCGCGGAGCTGCGGCGGCACGGTCTGGTTTATACGCTGGGGATTCTGGCCTCGTTCTGGACGATTGTGGCCGTGTTGCTGATACTGCGCGCCACGGGCAGCAACGCTGGTTGGGGATTCCAGCTTCAGTCGCCAGCGTTCCTCGCGCTGCTGGCGTCGGCGATATTTTTTCTGGCGCTGTCGCTGGCAGGGCAGTTCGAGATTGGGCTTTCGCTGACGTCGCTGGGCGGCAGGCTAGTTGATGGGGCAAATGCCGGAGCAGGGAAGCAGAGCTACACCGGCAGCTTTTTGACCGGCGTATTGGCAACAGTGGTAGCGACTCCTTGCACTGCTCCACTGATGGGCGCGGCGATTGGATTTGCGCTGACGCAGAGGGCCGCGGTGAGTTTCGCTGTCTTCACAGCGCTGGCTCTGGGCCTTGCCGCGCCGTATCTGCTGCTGAGCTGGCAACCGGCGTGGGTGCGTCTTCTACCGCGTCCCGGTGCGTGGATGGAGCTGTTGAAGCAGTTCTCCGCAGTGCCGCTGTTTGCCACGGCGATCTGGTTGGCATGGGTCTATGGGCAGTTGAATGCGGGGAGCGGGGTAGACCAGATAGCTCTACTGCTGGCCTGCTTCCTACTGCTTGGGATTGCGGGTTGGGCTTTGGGGCGTTGGCCCGCGAAGTGGCCGAGCCGGATTGCAGCGTTTGTGCTGATCGCAGCAGGACTGGCAATTCCTCTTTCGCAGGCGCGGCGCACGGGACGAACCAATGCGGCTGGCTCTGCGCAGACCTGCGCTGTGGCGACGACCAGCGGTGCCGAGTTGGTCTGGCAGCCTTATTCCGAACAGGCGCTCACGGAGGCGCGCGCGGCAGGCCGTCCGGTCTTCATCGATTTTACTGCGGACTGGTGTTTGAGCTGCAAGTTCAACGAGCGCACCGTGCTGGATTCGTCGGAGGTGGTCGGTGCGCTGCACGCGCATCGCGTCACGCTGCTGAAGGCGGACTGGACCGACAATGATGCGGAGATTGCCCGCAAGCTGGCCGCGCTGGGACGTGCCGGGGTGCCGACTTACGTCCTCTATCCGGCGGGGGCTGACAGCTCGCCTGATCTTTTGCCGGAGTTGCTGACCAAGGGGCTGGTTCTCGCTGCGATCCAGCACGATACCACTCCGGTTTCACCGTAGACATCCAGCGCTTAGACTCCAGAGTTGTGGTAAGGTATTTGAAACCAGAGTTCTCCCACGAGTGTAATCGAAACGGACGACCTTATGTCCAATCGGAGTGCTCGCGGATAGGATCCTTCGGGTTGGTTCGTATCTGCTGGCGATGGGTGAAAGCTGTATCACCCAAATGAGGATTGAAGTTTTGTTGGAAACGTGGAATCAGGGCAACCTCCAAGCGCGCAGTCGCACCCTGGAAGCCAGTCTCGCTCTGGATTCCTTGCCGGAGGTGCGCGACGATGCGAAGTGGTTCGCGATCTATACCTGCTCGCGCCATGAGAAACGCGTCGATCAACAACTGGAGATGCGCGAGGTTGAGCACTACCTGCCGCTTTACCGGACGCAGCGCAAGTGGAGCGATGGATCGCGGGTGACGTTGGATCTGCCGCTGTTTCCAGGCTATCTGTTCGTACGCATCCATCGCGCAGAGCGGGTCCGGGTGTTACAGGTTCCGGGCGTTCTTTCAGTTGTGGGTGGCGCGGCAGGCGAATTGGCGGCGCTACCAGCAATAGAGATCGAGGCAATTCGATCCGGACTTGCAGGGCACCACATCGTCCCCCATCCGCTACTGAAGCGGGGGCAGCGGGCACGCATCCGATCTGGCGTCTTTGCTGGCATGGAGGGGGTTGTGGAGCGAATGAAGTATGGACTTGGCGTCGTCCTGACGATGGACAGCATTATGCGCAGCTTTGCAGTGGAAGTCGATAGTGGCGATCTGGAGTTGCTGGGTCCGCAGCCGTGCTGATTAGGGTAGATTCGAAGCATCTCTTGTAATGGGGTGGACCGTTGGAGCGCGAAAAGCAGATTCCTTCGCTTCGCTACGGAATGACTAGCTACGTGGTCAATATCAATTGGGAGATGCTATAGCTTCCGTGTAGACCCCGTTGCCGTGTTGATTCCGTTGCCGGGATCGATCGTGCGCGGCTCTCAAAGGCTGCTTGCACCAGCCAGAACGAAGGGCAGGGTGGGCGTGGCTGCGCCGCCCTCGTTCTCGACCGAGAGGCCAAAGCTCTTGACTGCGCCGTCCTTGGGTAGGACGGGGAGGATGATGCTGCCGCTGCCGTGGTTATCGGGGTGGAAGACGCCGACCGGTATGGGCGAGTCGCCGTCGGCGGGCATCAGCCACAGTTCGTAAACCTTGCTCGCGGGCAGCGGCTGTAGATTGTCGGCGAACAACACCAGGTCGCCGCTGTCTGCATTGTAGGTAGTGCGACCGATGGGCTGAGGCGTCAGTTGTGGTGCGTCGGTCAGCGAGGCGTGGACTGCGTTTGGGTCGGAGAGAGCGGCCATCAGTTGGCGCGCGGGAGCCGCATCGTTGTCATATCCCGCCAGCTTGACCGATTGCACACTGAGGAGGTTTCGTTGTGTGACGTTGATTCGGTAGAGTCCGGCGGCGGCGACCCCGAGGGCTACGGCCAGAACCCAGCCCAGCACCGCCACTAGTGTGAACGCTGCGCTGCGTCTGGGACGGTACTCCTCCTCCACCTCGTTTGCGTCGAATGAGGTGAGAACGGAGCCGGTGCGTCCGTAGGCTGCCAGTGGCATCTGGCCTGTCGTGATCGGCGCGGTGGCCAGCGGCACTGGCGGCGGCGGAATGACTTTCTTCTCCCGAGCGACTTGCGTCATCAGGCGCTGGCGCGAGAGCGCCGAGGGTGTCTGTAGGTCTACCGTGAAGGCGCAGGCGGCCAGGTCGCCCTGCACCAGCTCGAACTCGCGATGGCACTCGGCACACTGCTCAAGGTGGTGCGAGAAGGCGAACGACTGCTCGCCGGAGAGAAACTGTAGCGCATAGAGAACCAGGTCTTGAGGGTCAGTGTGGCGTGGCGAGTCCGAATTAGCGGGACCACGATACAACTCGCGAAACTCGAAGAGTATCGAGTCGGCATGATGGGGATCAACCGAGTCGGGAATGTTAGTGCGCGAGATGGCGTTTTGGCTCGCAGGCTGCTCGGTGCTCATGACTGAAATTCCTCTCGCAGGGGCAAAAGCGCGCTGCGCAGTCGCGCCTTGACGACGTCAGGCGTCTCGCCGTTCATCTCCGCTATTTCGTTGGGGTTTAGTCCGTCGAAGAAAGCCATCTCCAGCGTCTTGCGCTGATCGCTGGGCAACTGCTGCAGCACGCTGCGAGCGCGCTCCATGAAGGTGTTGCTCTCCGTCTCGCTGGCGAAATTAGCCGGAGAGGTTAGGGCGATGTCGTCGATTACGTTGGCAGGCCGCAGACGGTGCAGGGCGTCGACCGCTCGGTTGCGCGCCAACATTGCTAGCCATCCGCCCAGACTTCCATGAGCCGGAGCAAAGCTGTCAGGATTGCGCCAGATCTGCATGAAGATCTCATGCACCACATCGTCGGCTGAGGTTGGGTCGCTCAACACGCGCAGAGCGACCGAGTAGACGATTCTGGAGTGACGATTGAAGAGCGCGCTCATCGCCTGCTCGTCGCCGGACTGAACCAGCGCCAACAGGAACGCGTCGTCCCCGGTGGGGGCGTGCGTTGAGGTTGCAGCTGCGGTCCCTTGTGTCATTGCGCTCCCAAGGCAACTCCGGTTGCCCATCTAATGGCAATCTTCGTAGAATCCGGTGCAGCGTCTGCTGCTAAGGCCAGATCGATGAAGGCCAGGTGACGTTCAGGCCTCCACCGAGATGAGGTGCACAGTATGCCTCAGAGCGACGAAGACTAAATCCATAACGACAATAGTGTACTTTATCTGAACTCCGCGTGGGAGCTTGGGGGAATAGGGGGGGAATAGGGGGACACGATACCTATTCCCCTCTCATAAAGCGAAGTTCCCGCTGCTGAACAGTTACAATTGTTGTGAATGGGTATCATGTCCCCCTTTTCCCCCGGCGTTGCCTCCTGCCACTTTATCGCCCAATACAAACTCGCGCTCCAAGTCCCTCACTTGATCCCGAATCTGTTTATGAAACACGCTCTAGCTGTTTAGTCCCGGCATTTGATGGCGCATACTATTC
>CAZPZL010000130.1:0-7113 GCA_964590925.1 uncultured Granulicella sp. | reverse complement strand
GCGACCTCTGCCGTGACAGGGCAGCGCTCTAACCAACTGAGCTACGTCCCCTCTAACACTTGCAACATGCTTTTGCGACAATTGCTGCATCGGATCAGCCACAGTTGTCACTGACTCGCAGATTCATTGTAGCAAAGAATCCTGATCTGCAACCGGAGGAGGTGGGGAGAGCAATCAATGCGTTGCGTGCACGCGGTTGATGTGGCTCGGTTCATCCGTATGCGATGGGATTTTTCTTGAGCCAACGAGTGTCGCGCACCTCGTGGATATGGGTCATCAGATGACGTGCGGCGTTAGCTTCCTGTTCGCGCTTCTTCCAAACCACCACGGCAGCGCAGGCGGACAGCAGGCCAAGAGAGACCTGACCCGCGATGGGTGTGCGCCGTTTTTTGGAGGGAAGGAAGGACCATGCCAGCAGGCTTGCTGCAGCTACACAGGCGACGGCCGATGCCAGCCCGACGACGGGAACCCCGTTTTGCGGCACCTTTGATGTGGTTGCAGGCGTTTCAACTGAGTCCATGATTGCACCTCCACTTAGATCATACACACAGTGTGAAGGGTCGCGGTTTGCCGGACTATGACGCTCGTCACATCACTTTTTTGCGCTGTTGAAACCTGATTACTGATTCAGCGGCTCGAACTAAACGAGGAATTTTACACTGACTTCGATCAGGTTGAGTACGAAAGCTGCGACGGGGACGGTGACAGGAAGAGAGCGGCGATCCAGACGAAGAGGAGGGGGAAGAACTCGAGCGTGTAGCGGGGTTCGGAGTTATCGATGGTGAGTAACAGGGTCGCGCGCAGCAGGAGGAAGGCAATCATGGAAAAAGCAAGGGCGCAATTGTTTCGCCGGACGGAGTCAGCGGGAGAAAGCCATATACGGCGAAGCCAGCGGGCGAGGCCAATCAAGGCCAATGCGAAGAGCACAAGGTTGAGCGCGGCGAAAGCCAGAGCGAAGGTGGATTCCCGCGGATGATCCCGCCATTGCCACCACTTGTCGTCGATGGGTATTGCCTCTGTGCGTGGACGCAGAACCATATTGATGAGACGAGCAACGGGCAGCGCGATGCGGCAGAGCATGGGGTGGGTGGTGATGCGTTCACGGGCGAGGTCGTCGAAGCGGGCGTCTAAGGCCGGGGTGGCGACGGAGTTGCGATTGTAGTCAGCGAGCAGGGCGGCGGTCCTGCGGTACAGGTCTTCAGTGGCTGCGGGCGAGCCGGCATCGAAGGCGCGACTGGGCAGATCGGAGAGCTCAATTCGGTCGCCGGGGTAGTTCCAGTAAGCTGTCTCTGTGGTAGTGAAGTCGATGGCCCAGGTGCGATACCAGCGGGCAAATCCCAGGGGATGTGCCTCGTCGGGGTCATTCGCATAGTAGGGTGCAAGTGGCTGGAAAACGTGGAAGGTGAGTTGGTTGCGTAGGGTCCAGGGAGCCAGCGGGAGAAGGATGCAGAGGGTTGCAACGAAGACTGGCAGAGCCGAATGGAGTGGGTGGGCGTGACGTTTGCGCATAGCAGGGGAGGTATTTCGAGCCGTTCTCGACGCTTTGCGGCAAAGGCGGGCTGGTGCGGTCAACGAGCGGTAGAGCATTGCGGGTAGGATCGCGGCGGCCAGTAAACCCTGATCCGGGCGCAGAAGGATCGAGTAGGCGATGGCAGTCGAGGCGATCCAAAGCCAACGGTTGAAGCCATGGGAGGCGTCCATCCAGCGTGCAAAGGCGTAGAAGGCAAGCGCAATGGTGGTAAGAACAAGCGTCTCGGTTAGAGGCAGTGCGACGTAATTGGCGGTGAAGGGACAGAGGGCCGCGATCCAGAGGACGGGCAGGAAGGTGTGACGGCCAAAGAGTCGTCCGGCAAGCGCAGCGGCGAGCCAACAGGTGACGAGGTCTGAGACGAGTTGAACGTAGAGAACAGCAGTGTAGTTCTCCATGCCGAAGAGACGGAAGCAGACGGCGAGAAAGAGCGGGTAGCCGGGAAGTCGGATCAGAGTGGGACGATATTGGTCGATGCCTGAGGGTCCGATTTCGGTGAAGCCGTAGACACCGTGCTGGAGCCAGGTTCTGGCGATGTTGCCGTAGACAAGACTATCTCCAGCGACGCGAGAGAGATGTAGGACGAAGTACAGGCGCAGGAGAAGACCGGTGGTGAAGGCGGCGAGCGTCCAGAGAAGAAATTTAAGTCGAGCGCGATTCATCTATGAGAATAATACTGGGAGAGCGATGGCAAGAAGCTGATTTAATAACGCTGTGGCATGAGGTCAGCGCAAAACAAGCAACGGCGAAATACAGGGAGCTCTCACTGTATGCAGGATGACGGCTTTCAATAAATATCGACACTGCCTTCAATTAATGACGAAGATGCAAGGTCATTGAAGCAGATTTCACGAGTTCCGGTGAAGTTTCTGGCGTTGCGTTGACTCCGCGTCTGGGGCTGCATACGATTGCGCAGGGGAGACTTTTGGCTGACGAGATCGCTGCACCCAGAAAAGCGCCAATTTCGCCGCTGCTTCATCGGAAAGTGGAAAACTTCAGTCAGCAAACGGCAGCAGGCAAATAGGCAAGCAGGCGGCAGGTAGACAGGGGAAGATGAACCAGCAGGTATTTTTTGATCCAAAACGCAAGCGCTGGAAGCGGTTGCGGATAATCTCGAACGCCGTTGCGCTGATCGGCGTAGTGGTCGGAGTGGTGTTTGTGATCGGGCTGCTGCACATGACACCTCTGCCGGAACTGCTACTGTCTACGCCCAAACACAACCTGAGCGCGCTGAAAATGGACTCAGCCAAGCCGGGGCAGAAGGCGCGCCACTCCCCGCATCGCAAGACCGACCGCAAACCATCTGAGGTGCCGTTGAACTCAGGCGAAGGGCTGCGCGCAGCATTCTATGTGGAGAACGACCCGGCCAGCTACTCTTCGCTGAAGCAACACATTCATCAGATTGACCTATTGTTCCCGGAGTGGCTGCATGTGGTCACTCCGGACGGGACGCTGACCTCCTACAGTCTGGACAATCGCGCGTACCCGGTGGTGGACTCTGGCGGAGTACATGAGGTAGACCACGAACGGCGCGTAGCAAATACGATTACTGCAGCCGCCGAGGATACGGAGGTCTTTCCCCAGGTAAACAACTACGACCAGATTTTGGGTCAGTGGAACTCTTCGGTGGGTGACTTTCTGATGCACAGCGGCTCGCGCGCGCGCTTCATTCAGCAGGCCGACCAGTTTCTAGCGGCGAATCCAAGCTACCGCGGACTAGCTCTGGACTTCGAGGATATTCCCGACGAGGCGCAACCCGGGTATATGGCGCTGCTGGCAGAGCTGTACAAGGACTTTCAGGCGCGCAAGCTGAAGTTGTACGTAAACGCGCCGGTAGATGACGACGCCTACGACTTGAAGACGATGGCAAACAACGCCGACGGACTTCTTCTAATGAACTACGATCAGCATCAGGCGGGCAGCGATCCGGGTCCCATCGCCGCACAGGACTGGTTTGTCGACAATCTGAGGGACGTGCTGCGAATCGTGCCTAAAGATAAGATCATCTGCTCGCTGGGCAGCTACGGGTATGATTGGACGACGACGATTCCGGAGGCTCCCAAGCATGGCAAGGGCAAGCCGCGTCCGGCCAAGGTGCTGTCGGGCGAGCCCTTGGCGACACAGGACGCGTGGCAGGCAGCTGCTGATGCTGATGCTCAAATAGAACTCGATCCCGACTCGCTGAACGTCCATTTTGCCTGGGACGATAACGACGCACATGTGCGTCATCAGGTGTGGTTTCTGGACGCGGTGACTGTGTTGAATCAGATGCGCTCGGCGCGGGCGCTGGGCATTGAGACCTTCGCTCTGTGGCGTCTGGGCCAAGAGGATAACTCGCTGTGGAAGATCTGGGACAAGCCGAAGCGGGCGAATCCCGCGCTGGATCTGGCGCGCGTGGAACCGGGCTTCGACGTGGATACCGAGGGCGAGGGAGACATTCTGCACGTCTCGCGCAAGATGCAGACCGGTCAGCGCGTGGTAACGATGGATGACGACGATTCGGTTCCACTGGAGTATCGGTCTATTACAGCCGAGTCGATGACCTCCTATCCGCTGTCGTATACGGTGGAACAGACCGGATACAACCCTAAACTGGTTGCGCTCAGCTTCGACGACGGTCCGGACCCCAAGTGGACGCCGAAGGTTCTCGACATTTTGAAGAAGTACCACGTCACGGGAACCTTCTTCATGATCGGCGAACAGGCACTGAACAACGTGGGGCTGATTCGTCGGGTATACAACGAAGGCCACGAGATCGGCAATCACACGTTTACCCATCCCGACATCAGCGAGATCTCGACGACGAACGTGGATCTGGAGTTGAACCTGACGGAGCGGCTGTTTGCGTCGAAACTGGGGGTGCAGCCGCTGTACTTTCGGCCTCCGTACTCGATCGATCAGGAGCCAGATACCAACGATCAGGCCGCACCTGCTGCGCGGATTCAGGATCTTGGCTATGTGATTGTCGGCGACAAGATCGATACCAGCGACTGGGACGAGCATCCGCGCAAGACACCGAAGGAGATTACCGACAGCGTCTTTCAGCAGATTGCCGACATGAAGACGCGCTCGTGGGAGCGAGGATCGATCATTTTACTGCACGATGGCGGAGGGGATCGGTCGGCTACGGTGGCAGCGTTACCAGTGCTAATCGAGGCGCTGCGCGCGCGCGGATATACGATTGTTCCCGTATCGCAGTTGATGGGCAAGACACGTGCCGAGGTGATGCCTCCACTAAACCACCATCAGCGCTGGCAGTCGTACTTCGATTCGGTCGCGTTTTTCGTGGGAGCCTTCTTCAACCACTTTGTGACCGCAGTCTTCTTCGTTGGCGATATATTGATGAGCGCGCGGCTGATTATTATCGGTATCTTTGCCGTCATTGACCGCTTCCGCAAGAGGAAGAACTTCGCTGGGCCGAATTACGCGCCGTGGGTCGCCGTGCTGATACCTGCATTCAACGAGGAGAAGGTCATCGTACGCACCATCCGCTCGGTGATGATGTCGAACTACAAGAACATTCGCGTCATTGTGATCGACGACGGATCGTCGGACAACACCTATCGGGTGGCGACGGAGGCCTACCCGGCTGAGATTGCGTCGGGCCGGTTGGTGGTGCTGACCAAGCCCAACGGTGGCAAGGCTGACGCGCTCAACTTTGCGCTGGAGACGACCGACGAGGAGGTTTACATCGGCATTGACGCAGATGGAGTGATTGCGCACGATGCGATTGCCAATCTGGTCGTGCACTTTGCCAACCCGAAGATCGGTGCCGTGGCAGGCAACGCCAAGGTGGGCAATCGCGTGAATCTTTGGACGCGGTGGCAGGCGCTGGAGTACATCACCAGCCAAAACTTCGAGCGGCGCGCGCTCGACTTGTTCGATGTGGTGATGGTGGTGCCGGGAGCGATCGGTGCGTGGCGAACAGCGGCTGTGAAGGCGGGCGGAGGTTATCACACCAACACGGTCGCCGAGGACGCTGACCTGACGATGAACCTGCTGGAGCAGGGCTATCAGGTGATCTATGAGGACCACGCGCTGGCGTTTACTGAGGCTCCAATCAACATGAACGGCCTGATGCGGCAGCGCTTCCGTTGGTCATTCGGCATCCTACAGGCTATCTTCAAGCATCGCGGAGCGATTGCCAAACGCCGCGCGATGGGACTGTTCGCGCTGCCGAATACGCTCATCTTCCAGCTACTGCTTCCTCTGGTCTCGCCGCTGATTGACCTGATGTTTGTGGCAGGCGTTTTGAATTATTTCTACGACCGGCACTTCCATCCCGAGACCGCCTCGCCTGCCAGCTTTGAGCGGCTTCTGGCGTTCTTCCTCGGGTTCCTGATTATTGACTTCGTCACCTCGGCGCTGGCTTTTGCGCTGGAGCGAAAGCACCCGGCAAGCAAGGGCGACGGCTGGCTGCTCTGGCACATTTGGATTCAGCGCTTCACCTATCGGCAAGTGTTTTCCATCGTACTGCTAAAGACTATGAAGCGCGCCATCGACGGCAAGCCCTTCAACTGGGACAAGCTGGAGCGCACAGCAAAGATGTCGGTGGATACGGAGAAGTTGTCCGAAGTTGGGTGAGCGTTCATTGGTCGGTGACACGGGCGGACGGACACTCTTTTGCCTTTGCCTTATTTCTGTTACAATTATTCTGTAAAATTTTAGGCTGTGCGGCTTGTCGTCCCGGTCGGACGTCCTTCACCGAAGCTGCAATTTATTGATAAGAACGCAGGTTTGTCATGGCTAAGGCAGTGTGGAATGGTCAGACCCTCGCCGAAAGCGAGAATTTCCAAACGGTGGAAGGCAACATTTACTTTCCCGATGAATCGGTAAAGCGCGAGTTCTTTCGCGTCAGTTCGACGACTTCGACCTGCCCCTGGAAGGGGTTGGCACGTTACTACACGCTGGTGGTCGACGGACAGGAAAATCCTGACGCCGCTTGGTACTATCCCGATCCCAAGCCCGCAGCGCGCGCCGTCAAGCACCACGTCGCCTTCTGGCGAGGCGTAGAAGTGTCAACCGAGTAGAGCGCAGTTTGACTGAGCCACTCACTCGTCCCGAGCGCTTTGCAGCGAGTAAAATGGTCTGCATGGAATCTCTCGTCATTGCAGGTCACACGTTCAACTCTCGTCTAATCGTTGGAACCGGCAAGTATAAGGATGGTCCCGAGACCAAGGCCGCAATCGAAGCCTCTGGCGCGGAGATGGTCACCGTTGCCGTGCGCCGGGTCAACCTCGACCGCTCCAGTGAGTCGCTGCTGGACTTCATCGATCCTAAGCGCTACTTCCTACTGCCGAATACGGCAGGCTGTTTCACCGCCGACGAGGCGATCCGCGCCGCGCGTCTGGGCCGCGAGGTTGGCCTCTCCGACTGGGTCAAGATCGAGGTGATCGGCGACAAGGCAACGCTCTACCCCGACATTCAGGCCACGCTGGAGGCAACGCGCGTGCTCGTCAAGGAGGGCTTCATTGTCCTACCCTATACATCGGACGACATCGTCTTTGCGAGGCGGCTGATCGAAGCTGGCGCCGCCGCCGTGATGCCTCTGGGCGCGCCCATCGGCAGCGGCCTCGGCCTACAGA
>CAZPZL010000129.1:0-7171 GCA_964590925.1 uncultured Granulicella sp. | reverse complement strand
GACATCTTCATCGGCGTCAACGCGCTCGACTACAGCGGCTATCCCGACTGCCGACCAGAGTTCATCGAAGCCTTCGAACGAATGGCGAATCTTGCTACAAAGGCAGGCGTGGAGGGGCGGCAGACACTGAAGATTCATACGCCGCTGATTGCACTGACCAAAGCCGAGATCATCCGCAAGGGTATCGCGCTTGGCGTGGACTACGCTCTCACTTCCAGTTGCTACGATCCTGCACCCAAGGGACACCCCTGCGGCCAATGCGACTCCTGCCTGTTGCGACAAAAGGGATTCAGCGAGAACGATCTCACCGATCCGCTTATATATTTGGACAAGCAACCATGAGCTACGCCGTCAAAGAGATCTTCTACACGCTACAGGGTGAGGGAGCGCAGACCGGGCGTGCGGCTGTCTTCTGCCGCTTCACCGGATGCAACCTCTGGTCGGGACGCGAGCAGGATCGTGCCACTGCCGTCTGCAAGTTCTGCGATACCGACTTTCTCGGCACGGAAGGCTCGGATGGCGGACGATTTACTCGAGCAGAGGAGTTAGCTGATCGTATCGCCGCAGCATGGTATGGAGCCACAACCGAACCCGCATCGCTCTATAAAAAATTCGTCGTCTGCACCGGCGGCGAACCGCTTCTGCAACTGGACCGTACGCTGATCGATGCCCTGCACGAGCGCTCCTTCGACATCGCCATTGAGACCAATGGAACCATCGCCGCGCCCGCTGGCATCGACTGGATCTGTGTCAGTCCCAAAGCTGGCGCTAATCTTGTGCAACGCTCCGGAGACGAGCTGAAGCTGGTCTTTCCCCAAGCCGACGCAACGCCGGAGAGCTTTGAATCTCTCCCCTTCCAACACTTTTTCCTTCAGCCGATGGATGGCCCCGCACGGCAGTCCAATACTGACCAGGCGTTGCGTTACTGCCTCGACCATCCCACATGGCGGCTTAGTTTGCAGACCCACAAGCTGCTGAAAATTCGCTAAAAACTAGACACAAATTGTCGTCGATCCACCACTTTTAACCGGCGATTTCTGTCGTTGCACTGTACCCTCCCTGCGCGAAAGGCGTGCGAAGGGTAAAATTGTAAAGATGCTAGACCTAGGATATGTACGGGCGAATCTCGCCCTTGTGGAAGAGAAGTTGCGCGCTCGTGGAGCCGACCCAGAGGCTGTGCTCGGCAACTTTGCCACTGTCGATCAGAACCGCCGCGATTTGATTACGCAGGCGGAAACGATAAAGGCTCAGCGCAATAAGCTGACGTCGCAATTCGCAGAGTTACGCAAAGCTGGTACAGATACTACGCAACTCTCACAAGAGATTCGAGAGCTTAAGGACAAATCGGATAGCGCAGAGGCTCTTGCGGAAGTCGCCGAGCAGTCTTTGCGGCTCAAGATGCAGACGCTACCCAACCTGCCACAAGACTCGGTTCCCGTTGGCAAGAGTGAACACGACAATCGTGTCGAGAAGACTTGGGACGGAGTTGAGAAGCCCACTGGCTATTCGCCTGCTCCGCCTGCCTTCACCGCTCTTCCGCACTGGGAGCTAGGCGAACGACTCGGCATCCTCGACTTCGAGCGAGCGGCCAAGATCAGTGGCTCGCGCTTCGTCGTCCATTTCGGCCAAGGTGCGCGCCTGGAGCGCGCGCTGGCGAACTTCATGCTCGACCTGCACACGCGCGAGCATGGCTACACCGAGGTCTTACCGCCGTATATGGTCAACTCCAAGTCGCTCTTCGGCACCGGCCAGTTGCCGAAGTTTGCAGAAGACCTCTTCCACTGTGACGACAAGGGAGCATACGAGGCGGGGAATTATCAGGATAACGATCACTGGATGATACCCACCGCCGAGGTCCCAGTGACGAATCTCTTTCGCGATGAGACGCTCGACGAGTCGCAACTGACCACCAGCTTCTGCGCCTACACGCCGTGCTTTCGCAGCGAGGCTGGCAGCTACGGCAAGGACGTTCGCGGCATGATCCGCCAGCATCAGTTCCAGAAGGTCGAGCTGGTCAAGTTCACTCATCCCGACCGCTCCAACGAGGAGCACGAGCGCCTGACGCGCGATGCCGAAGCAGTGCTGGAGCGGCTTGGGCTGCCCTATCGGCGAATGCTGCTGTGCACGGGAGACATGGGCTTCGCCTCCGCCAAGACGTACGATCTTGAGGTCTGGCTACCAGGGCAGAAGCTGTACCGCGAGATCAGCTCCTGCTCCAACTTCGAGGCCTTTCAGTCGCGCCGCGCGAATATCCGCTTCAAGCCTGCAGGCTCCGCGCAGGGCAAGGCGAAGAAGAGTGAGTTTGTACACACGCTGAACGGCAGCGGTCTGGCCGTCGGGCGCACCTACCTTGCCGTGCTGGAGAACTATCAGCAGGCCGACGGCACCGTGCGCATCCCCGACGCTCTGGTCCCCTACATGAACGGCGAAACGGTGATTGCCAAACGTGGCTGATCTGTTTCACTTGGTCGGTCTCCAACTCGAAATTTTCTCCTCCAACGGTTTCCCATGAAGCGTCGAACATTCCTGCAATCCACAATGCTGATCGGGGCTGGCAGATTCGTCCACGCGGCGATTGGCAGTCCCTTGTCTCATGCACAGGTCGTAATCCTTGATGGCCATGCCGAAGGCACACGATTCGACGGCATCGGCACCGTCGATGGAGGGGGCGCGACTTCGGTTCTGCTCAAGGATTACCCGGAGCAGCAGCGCAACCAAATTCTCGATCTTGTCTACAAGCCAAAGTTCGGTGCGTCGATCAGCACTTTATACATAGAGATTCCTGGCGACGGCAATTCGACGCAAGGCTCCATGCCCAGCCATATGCATCGACGGGACGACCTCAACTACTCGCGCGGATATATCTGGTGGGTTCTTCGAGAGGCGCGACGACGCAATCCCGGCCTCAGTCTCGACGCCAATATTTGGAGCGCTCCCGGATGGATCGGCGAAGGGAACTTCTGGTCGCGCGATGCCGTGGAATACGACCTGAAATGGCTCCAGGGACTTCGTGACGTATATGGTATCGAATTGGATGCCATCGGTTGCCGCAACGAGAAAGGCGTAAGCTACAACTTCGTCGAGATGCTCCGACCAGCGCTCGACGCCAACGGCTTCAAATCAGTCAAGGTTCACGCATTCGACAACTGGCCAAACAACAAGCTGGATTTTGTAAAGGACATGCTGACCGATAAAAAACTGCGCGCCTCGATCGACATCATCAGCGCGCACACCTACTCGCGGGTGCCAGCCTCGGCCGAGGTACAGTCGATGGCCTCCCAGATGCACAAACCCATCTGGAACACCGAGGAGCATGTTTATAAGGAAGGCTTCGATTGCGCACTAAGCATCGTAAAAGCATTCAATGATAACTGGATTCGCAGCCGCGCCAGCAAGATTGTGAACTGGTATGGAATCGCAGGACTCTATCCGATGCAGCCTTTCTCGGAAGCCCCTTCGATGCTGCTCGCATACTGGCCCTGGAGCGGGCATTATGAGGTCCGTGAGGCATTGTGGGCGTATGCTCACTACGGACAGTTTACGCAAGTTGGCTGGCAGTATCTTGACACAGTAAGCGACGAATTGGAGCTAGGCGGCAGCTTTGTTGTCCTAAAGTCTCCGGACAAGGACTACAGCATTATTATCGAAACCCAAAGCGCCACATCGCCGCAGCAAGTTCATTTTCAAATCCGCGGATTGTCTCTCCGCAAGCTCTGCGTATGGTTCAGCGATGCAAGCCAACAGTTTATCAAGCTGGCTGGAATCACGCCGGTAAATGGTGCCTTCGACATCACACTACAGCCCGGCTCCATCTACTCACTCTCTACTACCCGAGGCCAGCGCAAAGGATCGTTCACTCACGTTCCACCTGCGGCCCGCTTTCCTCTCCCCTATAGGGAAAACTTCAATACCTACTCCGCCCCCCAATCATGGGGTTATTTGCCCCGGTATACCGCCGATATCGATGGAGCCTTCGAGCTGGCCGAGCGGCCAACGGGAGAAGGTATATGTCTTCGTCAGGTCGCCCCGCTTCGTCCCATCTCGTGGGCGCCGGACTGGCTACCCTACACCATCTTCGGCGACGACCAATGGCGGGATTACGAGCTCAGCGCCGACGTCTACCTGAACCCGGGTGATTCGGCCGGACTCATGGGACGGGTCAACGAGGTTGGCACCGGCTACGGATGTATCCCTAAAGGCTACTTCCTTTTGCTCGACGATGCCGGACAATGTCGTTTAGTAGTAGTTCGGGGCAAGAAGAAAAAGCAACAGAACCTAGGCGACGCCGAGCAACAGAACCTGCTGAAGAGGCAGAAGGATGACAGCGAAGGAGGCGAAGTGACGCTCGGCAGTATGACGCTTTCCGGCGTTGGCGCAGGTGCCTGGCACCGACTAAAGCTGCGCTTTACGGGATCTACCATTGCGGCATTCATCGATGATAATCCAGTTCTTGAGGTCACCGACACGCTCTATTCTCGAGGAATGGCTGGTTTTGTAGCCGGGGCAGATGAGAAGCTATTCAGCACTCCATATTTCGACAACCTGTTGATTGCGCCGCTGAATTCTGCTGAGCCTGCAGTTATTGCCGTTTTACCCAAACTGACCCCCATCTACGAGCGTGCATTGCAACACTAAATCTAGTTATTTGCAGGCCATTCGACAAGTAGAGCGGACCGTGCGGTAGAGTAAAGAAAGGGAAGGGACCAAAGTGGGCAAACTTTTACGCAGCTATTTCTGGTGGACCTACGACCGAGGTAGCATTCACTTCGACATCATGGTGTCGCTGATTCTCCTTTTCCTCTTCGTCTCGCCGCGCTTTATCAACTTCAAGGATCGCCCAGTCGAGACGGTCGCCCTGCACGGCAGCGAAGTGCTGGTCAAAGAGGCGGGCCGCTCCGGCAGCAACAGCCAGTTCATCTACCAGATCCGCTCCGACCAGCCCGGCGGTCCGTCTGTCATCCAGACCGAAGCCGAGCGCCGTACCGCGATTCTGCGCATCGTGGAACCAATCTCTGGCGAGGTTACCGTCGAACGCGCCGATCCGGTCCTCGACGCGCATGGCAAGGTCGTCGCCTACAACGCCTGGGTGGTACGCTGATGCGTCTGCCAATTCTCTCTGCATCTCTCTGCGCGCTGCTCTTTTCCTGCTTCGCGGCCAACGCGCAGGCCAAGCCGGACCACCTGAAGTCTGTGCTAGCGCAGATGGACGCAGCCAGCAAGAACTTCCGCTCAGCCGAGGCCTCCATTCAGAAGCAGCTGTACGAAAAGATCGTGCGCGACACCACCACCCAGTCTGGCGAGACCTATATCAAGCGCGATGGCGGCTCGACCCAGATGGGCGCGAAGTTCGACAACGGTCAGACGGTCGAGTACAAGAGCGGCCTCTTTCGCCTCTACACCGCGGGCACCAACCACCTTGACCAGTACGCATCAAAGGGAGCCAATCAGTCGCGCTTTGAGACCTATCTCACCCTCGGCTTTGGCGGCAGCGGTAGCGATTTAGAGAAGGCGTGGACGATCACCGATCAGGGCGAGGAGAAGATGAGCGATGGCGACCGCGCAGTCGAGGTCGAGAAGCTCGATCTGGTCTCACGTGACGCAAGCGTTCGCGGAAACTTCACCCACATCACCATCTGGGTCGATCTGGCCCGCGACGTCACCCTGAAGCAAGTCGCCTTTGAACCCTCCGGCGACACCCAGACGGCGATCTACACCAACATCCGCCTCAATCAGCCCATCGATCTGAAGAAGTTCGCCATCCAGTGCAAGGGCAAGTGCAGCCAGGCAGAATAAATTGACTGCGGACTCCACGCAGCCAGAGCCTTATTCTTTCCTCGCGTGTCTCTGAATCTTCTTGCGCAAATATTTATGAAACACGCTCAAGTATTCAGCATGCAGGCTCAATCTGTGTCTTCATGCTGTGATTATGGGCGCAGCGCCTCCTTAAAAGTGACGCAGTTGTTCCGTGGATCTGGGAGTAGATGCGGCGTCACTGGCCTGGGTGCCGTCAAACCCGCCGTCGCAAGCGGCGGCGGGTTTGATGGTAGAAACGGGATTGGGATCGGGCGCGCGTTCGCTGGATTTTTCCAGAGACCGGCTGACTAGATCGCGCGAGCCGAGGCCGATCGCCAGAGAGAGCGTAAGAACGATGCCGCCGAATAGGATTCCGAAGGCGAGATCGACGATGGTGCCGCCGATCTCCAGATGGTCGAGAACCATGGCTGCAGTTAGAACCAGTACCAGCCACTTGACGCCAAGCGAGAGCAGGCGCGCGTACTGGAGTTGCAGGTTGACAGCGCCTATCAGCACTGATCGAGCAAGGAAGCGTGCAATGACTGTGCCCATAATGAGCAGAAGAACGGCTCCAATGGAGCGCGTGAGGTAGTAGATAAGAATGGCGGCGATCTGTGAGTCGCCGGAGAAGGACGCGTCGAAGGCCGTGATACCGAGGATGAGACCGAGAAAGACCGAGACCCAGAAGCCAGCACGCGCGACGAGTTGGGTGGGCGAGTGGCCAGTAGACCAGTCGGCAACGCTGGAGGTTTGGTTACGTGCAATACGCTCGTCAAACTTCGCTACGGTGAGGATGCGGCGCAGCAGATAGGCTGCAAAAACACCGATCGCCGTGAAGACGACGACAACAACAATGAACGCAAGCAGGCCGGGCAGGAAACTGGCCATCTTGACCAGTACGCGATGCATCGATTCAGTGAGCGCGAACTCTATTTGTTGACCCATAAAGAATCTCCTTGTTGCGAGCGATAGTAGGCTGCACGCGGAACGTGAGGCTACGGATTGAAGCGGTCGGGCCAGCGCCAGCGGGAGACGAGATAGGGCTTGTCTGTCTCGAATGCGGCGGCAAGAGCTTCGACGTGAGACTCCGGGGTGATAGCTGTGTCGGTGGTCATCAAGAGATGTGACGCAACCCAGGCCAGATAGAGCGGCGTGAGCGCACCTATCAGGTGTCCGCGGTTGAGCGTACGTAGGCGGTAGGCCAGAATAAAATCGTAGATAATGTGCGTCCAGAGCGTGTCGCTCATGCGAAAACTGGCGGAGGGCATCTGCGAGAGCTTCTTGAGGCCGAGAAGTGAGTGAGGTGGAAGGACGAGCGACCAGATCTCGTGCAGGTTGGTGGAGGCCAGACGGAAGTAATCGAGCATCGGGGGAAGGC
>CAZPZL010000128.1:0-7178 GCA_964590925.1 uncultured Granulicella sp. | reverse complement strand
TCGGCGATGGAGCGATGGCCGTACTGGAAGTAGAAGGTGTTGAGGAACTGTTCGGCGCGCTGCGAGCTGATCTCCGCCAGCGACTGCTTCATGCTGAGCGAAGAACGCGAATACTTGGCCATGGCGTAGGCGAGAACCTCGGGGTCCGCACCTTGAATGGCGTAGACATCGGTCTGGCTGGTGGCGGAGACAGGCTCGGTGGTTGCGGCGTAGGTCGTTGCGGGATTGGCGGCGGTGGCGACGTTATCTGACATGTGAACCTCAGAATATGCCATCCGGCGGTGCGTGTGGCATGGAATTCGTATAATTGATGCGAGCTGGTTTGCTGGAATGGAGATTGATGAGTACATTTGTGGGTCGGGTTGCTTTGGTTACGGGAGCGTCGCAGGGGATTGGGCGAGCGTGTGCGTTGTCGTTGGCGGAGCGGGGCGCGACGATTGCGCTTGCTGCTCGCAATGAGGTGAAGCTGGCGGAAGTCGCCGCAGAGATTGTGGCGGCTGGCGGCGTGGCTCATTCGTTTGTACTGGATCTGGCGAGTGAGGAGTCAATTCAAACCTGTGCGAAGGCCGTGATTGCGCAGTTGGGCAAGGTTGAGATTCTGGTCAACAACGCGGGAATCACGCGCGACACGTTGGCGATGCGAATGAAGCGTCAGGATTGGGACGACGTGATTGGGACAAACCTGACGGGGGCGTTCCTGATGACGCAGGCGGTGATGAATTCGATGCTGAAGGCGCGCTGGGGGCGGGTGGTGAACATTACGTCAGTGGTTGGGGAGACGGGGCAGGCCGGACAGGCGAACTATGCCGCGTCGAAGGCAGGGCTGATCGGGCTGACCAAGTCGCTGGCGCGGGAGCTGGCGACGCGGTCAATTACAGTGAATGCGGTGGCGCCGGGGTTTATAGAAACGGCGATGACGGCGGTGCTGAACGAGGAACAGAAGTCGGCGATGACCAAGCAGATTCCGCTGGGACGCACGGGGACGGATCGCGACATTGCCGCTGCGGTGACGTTTTTAGCGTCCGAAGAGGCTGGGTATATCACCGGACATACGCTGGACGTCAATGGTGGAATGTATATGGGGTAGGTCGAGCACCGGGGATTCCTCCGCTTCGCTGCGGAGTGACAAATAAATTGGTCTACAGCAATTCTTAAACTACGCTAAAGTTCTGCCCAACTAGAACGAGGACGGATGCAGAGATTTCCTAGGTAGACTTGTCGTCTGGAGTAAGAATCTGTAGGCAGAGCGGTGGCTGCAACATGCAGTTCATCTTTGCGATCGATGCGACGGCCTTTGTGATGGTTGAGGTCAGGCAAGGTTCCGTGGTGATGACAAATGGCAGTCGCTGTTTGTCGTAGCCAGGACGTTGTAACAGCGAGTCGATGTTGGCGCCGACCTTGGCCAGCGCACCTGCGATTTCGCTGACGATACCCGGCTTGTCGTTTACCACGAAGCGCAGGTAGTGCGGTGCGAGGAACTCGCCAGTGACCTCGCGACGGCGGACGGGAAGTTCGATGGCAACCGATTTTTGCGCAACGGCAAGAATGTCTGAGACGACTGCGACCGCCGTCGGCTCGCCGCCAGCGCCGTGACCGCCGAAGACCACATCGCCGCCGAAGCGACCGGTGGTGACCACCATATTCTGGGTCCCGTGCGACCAGGCGATCGGAGAAGTCTGCGGCACCAACATTGGTGCAACGCGGGCGTGAACCAGCTTGCTGTTCGTGTCCAACTGAGCACGCGAGACCTGACGAATGGTGCAGCCCAACTCCTTTGCGTAAGCAAAGTCCACTGCCTCGATCGTAGAGATCGTCTGTGTTGCAACCGCATCGGGATCAAGTTGGGCGCGCAGCGCGATACGCGACAGGATGCAGAGCTTGGCGCGCGCGTCGAAGCCATCAACATCGGCCGAGGGATTTGCTTCGGCGTAACCCAGCTTCTGTGCGTCAGCCAGAACGTCGGCATACTCCGCGCCGGACTCCATGCGGCTGAGGATGTAGTTGCAGGTCCCATTGACGATGCCACTGATGCGCGTGATCTGGTCGCCGGAGAGTCCTTGCAGAATGCCGGGGATCACCGGAACTCCGCCAGCGACGGCCGCGCCATGCACCAACTGCACATTGTTTTTTGCAGCAAGACGGAAGAGCGCCGCGCCGCGGTAGGCGATAAGTTGCTTGTTTGCCGTGACGACAGACTTCCCTGTTGCGAAAGCCTTGCGCAGCCAGCTTTCGGCGGGGTCGAGTCCGCCCATTAGCTCGACGACGATGTCGGCGTCAGAGCGGAAGATCTCGTCGATATTCTCAGTCCATACGACGGACGCAGGAATGGATTTCGCGGCAGCAGACGTGCGTTTGCGCTCGACATTGCGGTTGAAGATATAGGTCAGCTCGACGCCGGGCAGCTTGGAAGTGGCGAGCAGGCGCGCCACCGAGCTGCCGACGGTTCCAAAGCCCAGCAGCGCAACGCGCACTGGCCGAGCGGGATCGGAGGTTGTCTTGCGGATGGTCGCGGTCTTCGAGCGTGAGGGATTGCGTTTGATGGCCATGTCAATACTCAATTCTATCCGGCAAAGTGAGCCATGCGTCGAAACTCTCCATTGCCTCGTCGCCCAGGAGTCGTTGGATGGGGATCTTTCGCGCAGCGAGCGGACGATTTATCTCTCCATAAAGAAAGGCGTCGTCGAATCCCGCGTCAGCGGCATCGGCGGCGGAGCTTCCATAAAAGATGGCGTCGCAACGCGCCCAGTAGATTGCGGACAGGCACATTGGGCAAGGCTCGCAACTGGTGTAGATGACGCAGCCTGCGAGTTGAAAGTCGCCCAGAGCGCGGCATGCCTCGCGAATGGCGACGATCTCTGCGTGTGCGGTGGGATCGTGAGTGGCCGTCACCTGATTGACTCCGGTGGCAATGATCTCTCCGTCGCGCACGATGACTGCGCCGAATGGACCACCCGCGCGCGCGAGGACGTTGGCCGTCGCCAGCGCGATGGCTCGGTGCATGAAGCTGGGATTGCCTTCGATCTGCGGCCTCCTTGTATGCACTGCACGATCGTCGCGCAAAGAGCCGTCGGCACAGCGAATGCTGGTCCGATCTGCGATGCGCGCTGCAGAATGCGCGGACAATAGCGATTATGGCACACAAGCGGGCCGCGTCTATTGCATTCGAAACAAATGCAGGAGGCGGTCGAAGCTCAGGCTTCAGTCTTCGCTCTCCTTTTGCGATCCTTCACCTTGATTGCCGGAGATCCTGCATAGACACACCAGGGTTCGAGATTCTGCGTTGCGACCGATCCCAATCCGAGTACCGCTCCCTCACCGACGTTGACTCCAGCTTCGACCGAAGCTCTGGCGCAGACCCAGCAGTACGGACCAAACGTCATCGGATATGCGCACAGCCAGAGTCCTGGATCGTTGAAGTCGTGCGTTGCCCCACACAGATAGGCTCCCTGAGAGACGATGGCATGAGAGCCGAAGCGCATTGGAGCCGGATTGTAGATCTCCGCCTCGTCGCCCAGCGTTACCTGATCTTCGCAGAGAAGATTCCATGGCGCCCAAACCTTGGACTTTGGATAAAAGTGACAGTTCGACCCCATCTTTGCCCCAAACGCACGCAATAGCATCGAACGCCATGCGTGGAATGGACGCGGGGAGAAGCGATAAAAAAGTACCCAGCAGACGGTCCACAACAACCGGCATAATCGACTACTCGGACGAAGATATGGGGCGTCCGTAGCATCCACATCCACAACGCTACTGCTAGATTGCTTCGTCATTATGTTGCCCGCCAATCCCCTTGTCTGCTCCAACTGCAACTTGCATAGACTACACCTGATTTTATGCGGATCGAGCGGAGACATAGCGTGAGCCTACGGACCACAGAGGATTTGCTTTCGACGCGAACCGAGGGCTTCCCCCTAGGCTAAAAATAGGATAGGTCGTTGGCCCTTGCCAGACAAAGGCAAAGATAACAACAAAGCAGATTCCTCCGCTGCGCTGCGCAATGATAAGCAAAAATACGCTGCGGTATGACAAGCAAATTTGGGCTATAGCAATTCCAAAACGCGCTACTGTATCGAAGACAGGTCAAAGAGGCGAACGATGGTCTTGGCGTTCTTGCGCATGTCGTATCGCCGATGGAAGCACTGGCGGGCCAGATTGCCCATGGCCTGGCGCTCGGCCAGTGGCAGGGCGATCCATCGCGCCAGCAGACGTTCGGTTCCTTGGGCGGTATCGGCCTCCATCAGACCTGCGCCGTCGGAGGCAATCTCGTCGGCGATGTTCACCTTATTGGAGAGAAGCACGGGTCGTCCGCAGGCCATCGCTTCAGCCACGGCTATGCCGAAGTTTTCCTGGTGCGAGGCCAGCACGAAAGCCTCGGCAGCGTAGAACGCACCCCACTTGACATCGCCTTGCAGCATTCCCGGCCAATGAATCCGCGAAGCAACGCCAGCTGCCGTTGCGCTTTGCTGCAACTTCGCGCGCCAGTTCTGCGCGTCCGGTCCAGCCATCACCAGATCGAGTCCAGAGTCTGTTGCCGTCTGCTCGATGAACGCATCGACGAGCAGGTCGCAACCCTTTTTGGGATGAATTCGGCCCAGAAACAGAATAAATCGGCGACCGTTCACTGTTGGACACGCGTCGTAGAAGGCCTTTTGCTGCATTGCCTCATCGCCGGTGGGCGGAGTCGTTCCGAAGGGCACCACCTGCGGTCGCCAGCGATGCAGCCAAAAGCTGTAATTGGCCAACTCGGCCTCCGCCTGGCAGGTAAACAGAACGCGATGAGCCGCGCGCAGTACCCAGTACTCCACCAACGCCCAGTAGATCCACTTCTTGCAGTGTTTGATCGGGAACGCGCGTTTGAAGTATGGGTCGAGCATACCATGCGGAAAGACAACGTATGGCACACGTCCACTCATCGTGCGCCACACCGCAAGCCCGCAAAACTGCCAGAGCCCATGCACCACCACGCCGTCGAATCGCTTGCGATTGGTCCGTAGCCACGGCAGCAGCCGCGTCGTATAGCCGAATACGGAGTGGACCGGACCCATCGCGTGAACTGTAAATTTCGCGTTGCGGACAAAGGTCGCGGCTGGATCGTCGAGCGAAACGACCTCGGCGCTCGATTCCGGCGGACTCTGTTCGATGAGCACGCGCACAACCTCGGTTGGTCCGCCTGCAGCTGGATCGATGGTGCCAATCACATGCAGTATTCTCATCGCTTCGTAGCCGCCACCCGCAGCCCCAGCACCTTGTCCAGAATCTGCTCGGCAACCTGGCGCTTTGTTCCTTCTGCGATCTGCGCTTCGCGTCTTTCTGTAATGAAGGTCGCGGCATTACGTTCGGAGTCGAACCCAATCCCGGCGCGTGAGATGTCGTTCAACACAATCGCGTCGGCACCCTTGGACTGCATCTTCTCCCGTGCGCGTTTTATATCGGCGTCCATCTCGGCGGCGAAGGCGACCACCAGCATCCCGGGGGGCTTTGCTGCGGCGACTGCGCGAATGATGTCCTCGGTCGGCTGCAGCTCCAGATGCAGCACTCCGGTGCGACGCAGTTTTTCGGACGAAGCCGTTGCCATGCGGAAGTCGGCGACTGCGGCTGCTCCAATGACGACGGTCGCCTGCGCTAGGTTGTTCATCACTGCGTTGTGCATCTGTTCGGCGCTGGTCACGGGTACAAAGGTACAGCCTTCGGGCGGATCAAGCGCTGTCGGCGCGCTGACTAGTATTACCTCCGCGCCTCTCTCTCTCGCGGCTTCGGCAAGGGCGTAGCCCATCTTGCCGCTCGAACGATTCCCCAAAAAGCGCACCGGGTCGATGGCCTCGCGAGTTCCTCCGGCCGTCACCAGCACTGTCTCGCCGACCAGATCCTGCACCGTATCCTGCACCGTTTTGCGCGTGGTATCCGCCAGCGTATTCATTACCGCATGAGCAATGGCGTCAATGCTGGCCAGTCGTCCCGCTCCGGTCATTCCGCAGGCCAGATAGCCGCTACCGGGCGGGACAATCGTCACTCCACGCGATCGCAGCACGGCCACATTCGCCTGCGTCGCCGTGTGGTTCCACATATTCACGTTCATCGCCGGCGCGACAATGACCGGCGCGGTGGTGGCCAGAACCATCGTTGAGAGAAAGTCGTCGGCGAGTCCATTGGCCATCTTGGCCAGCATGTGCGCGGTGGCGGGCGCAATCACCAAAGCGTCGGCACCCTCTGCCTCCGAGATATGCTGGATGGTGCCCTCGTCGTCGAGGCCGGTTGGCGAGCTGCTTTGCTCGCCCCATCCGCCCCACATGCCAGCGATGGTGCGATGTCCGGTGAGCGAAGAGAAGGTTAACGGGCGCACAAATTCTTCGGCCGCGCGCGTCATCACTACATGGACGTCGGCGCCCAGCTGTTGCAAGGCACGCACCAACTCGGCTGCCTTGTATGCGGCGACACCTCCGCATACCCCCACTGTAACCCAGGGCGAACTAACGCTCTTGGTCAAAGCCTTCGTTGTTGTCCCTGCCATGGTTCGCTCCAATTCTGCTACAAGATTATCAGTGCCGCGGGGCGCGATCAGGCTGGATAGCTATATGCCGCTATCAACTTCGACAACTCCGCCCGCACAGACTTGTGTCTAGGGTCGTCGGCCAGATTGGTCAGCTCCATCGGGTCGGCGTGAACATCAAAGAGCATCGCGCCGTTTGCTGCGTCCTTGCCGAACTCGGCGTATCGCCACTGCTCTGTGCGCACGGACGTCCCGTGAATTGACTTACCGTCCTCGCTCCAGATGCTGTAGGCGGGCCGATCCCACGCCGCGCGTGGATCGTGCAGCAGTGGCACCAGACTGGTTCCTTCGACACTTGCCGGAGCCGCAAGTCCCGCCAGATCGCAGAGAGTGCGATAAACATCAATCGATTGCACCGTCCGTGTGCAGGAGCGTCCATTGCCCTTGGCTCCCGGCATGTCGATGATTAACGGAATGCGCGTACCGCCTTCAAACAGTGAGCCAGCCTTCGACCACTTTCCCTTCTCTCCAAGCTGGTAGCCGTGGTCGGCGACAAAGACAATCGCCGTCGAGTCGCGCAGACCTAGCCGTTCCAGCTCCGCGACGACACGGCCCAGGTTCCAATCCGCCCAGGAGATCGACGCCAGATACGCGCGAATCACCTGCCGCGCCTCGTCCTCCGAAGCTC
>CAZPZL010000127.1:0-7210 GCA_964590925.1 uncultured Granulicella sp. | reverse complement strand
AATTCTCCGAGGGACGCTCAACGTGGTCGATAACCAGAACCTCCGCAGAAGTCTTCTGCGGATCCAACTTCAACCCAAGCTGCTCCTGAATCGCGGTGAAGAGTCCCGGCGGTGCGTTGACGCTATCGGTCGGCGTTGGCGGACGCACCCCCATGCTGGCGAACTGTGAATCGTCCGGCGTCCAATTCAACTCAAAGTCGAACTGGCCCGTCAGACCGGTTTTGTCTACCACCGGCTTGTCCAGCACGACGAACCCCATGAACTGGGCAAATCCCGCGAGCGATTTCCTGGTGAAGAAACAGTCCCCAAGTCTTCTGCACCCGCTGTTTTCCTCACTCTTTGCATCGGCGACCTTCAGCTTTGCCCCGCCCTTGGCCACCACCAGCGCGTAGACCGGCATCTCCCTCTGTTCGCGATGAACTGCGAGCTTGAAGCGGTCCGCCAGCAGCCTTTGCAGCATCGCCTCAAACAGCTTGTTGTCTCCATCTAGTTTGACACCATCTTCGGCCACTGCATCCACGTCGTACTCGTCGCGCGTGCCCCATGCTGGTGCGTCGACAACCTGTCTACGATCCACCCCATACGCCAACACAATCAGATCGTTCAGTGACGTAAAACGCGTTTGAAACCGGCGTCCTTGCTCACTGTCGTGCAAGCGATAGGGCGCCGGATCTTTGACCGGTTTGATTGTCGCCGCTTCAAACTCCGGTGTCGCGGTAGCGGCGGGCGTTGCCGTAGAAGCAGCCGCCACGGGCGATTGAGCCAGCAAGCGCGGCGCATTCAGTAGGACAATGCAAACGCCAAGAAGCAGAGATGTTTGGACAGAACGCGTCTTGCAGGCAACGGGTAGCAACATGAGGAGAACCTCAGCTCATAAAGATTGTCGTCAAAACTGACGACAATGCTCTATACGCAGGCGTCCGCGGTCTGGTTCGCAGTTTTTTGCGTACCATCGCCCCGTCTATCGTTCAGCACCAGCTTCAACAGCACCTCGGTCACTCGTCCGGGATCGTGGCGCAGCAGGCTGCCCTCCTGCGCAAAGTCGCCGGGGATGGGTTCAACGCCCAGTGCGCGAATGTGCTCCAGGTCGGCCTCGATTGGCGTCTGGCCGCCGCTGGCGTACTTGGCCAGCAGCGCGCGCGAGATCGACGCCGTATGGATCAGTGCGTAGTCAAAGATGCGAAGGTCCCGCGCGCCGCTCGTTCCGCAATGGCCGAGAATCCGCTCGATGTGCTGCGACGCGGTCAACCCCAGTGACTCATTGGCCTGCGTCATCAGGTTGCCAACGTAGACCCGCGTCGCCTTCGACGCTGCAATCGCCTCGGGAATCCCGCGCACCAGCATGTTTGTAATCAGCGACGTGTACAGCGATCCCGGCCCCAGCGTAATCAAGTCGGCGTTGGCGATAGCTTCCAGCGCCGCAGGCAAAGGCCGAGCGTCCGCTGGCACCAGCATCAGCTCAACGATGCGCTTTGGGCTGGCCGTGATGTGGGTCTCGCCATCGACCTCCGAGCCGTCGTCCATGCGCGCGGCCAGCGTCACATTGGTGTTGGTCGCCGGATAAATCCGTCCCCGAGCAGCCAGAATCTGGGACGACATCTGCACCGCCTGAGCGAAGTCGCCGGTAATCTCCGTCAGCGCCGCCAAGAAGAGATTGCCAAAGCTGTGCCCATCCAGTTCCCCATGCCGGAAGCGGTGCTGAAACAACCGCGCCAGCAGCAGTTCGTCCTCCGAAAGTGCCACCATGCAGTTGCGCACGTCGCCTGGAGGCAGCATGTTCAGCTCCTCGCGCAGCCGGCCCGACGAGCCGCCATCATCGGTCACCGTGACGATGGCCGCCAGATCAGCTATGGGGCAAACTCCGCCAGAGCAGGCTCCTGGTCTCGGGGGCGGCGGATATTCGACGTCTGTCGCCCGCCGCGCGGCACTGGGCGCCACAACGTACCGTTTCAGCCCGCGTAGCAGAGTCGACAGCCCCGTCCCGCCCCCAATGGCAACCACCCGCAGCGCGGGCGTGGGCGACGGACTTGCCTGAGAAGTGGACTTCGTGGCTGGAAGCGAGTTTGGCGCAAACGACATTCTGCAATAGGTTACCAGCTTCCATCAACTCCGGCGGGGAACAATCCTTCGCAGCGCTACTGAATCAGCATGGAGACGATTGCCGCCGACATCAGGTTGGCCATGGTTCCCGCCAGCATGGCGAGCAGCCCCAGTCGCGCCAAGTCATTGCGCCGATTGGGTGCTAGCGCGCCCAGTCCGCCGATCTGAATACCGACCGAGCCAAGGTTGGCAAATCCGCACAGGGCAAAGCTGGCAATCGAGAAAGTCCGTGGCGCAAGCGCGCCTGCCCCAGTCTTCATCAGACCGAGCTGCTTGTAGGCGATGATCTCGTTGGTCACTGCGCGCGTTCCCAGCAGGTTGCCGATGGTCGGAGCGTCGTGCCACGGAATGCCGATCAGCCACGCCACCGGCGCTCCGACAACGCCCAGCACTGCGTTCAGCGAGTGGGGAAGCCGCACGTGTCCGTGTGCCCAGGCAAAGTTTGCCGCGCCGTTGAATGCGGCGTTCACCAGCCCGACCAGCGCGAGGAAGCCGATCAGCATGATCGCAACGTTGAAGGCCAACTGCCCACCGTCGATGGCTCCGCGCGCTATGGCTCCAATCAGATTCTCCTCGCGGTGCTCCTCGCTCGGCGGCATCTGAACGGTGCCTGCGGTCGCGGGCAGCCCAGTCTCCGGCACCAGCATCTTAGCCACCAGAATCGTTCCCGGCGCAGTCATAATCACGGCCGAAAGCAGATCCTTGGCGTTGATGCCCATAAAAATGTACGCCGCCATGATGCCGCCCGAGACGTGCGCCATGCCAGAGGTCATAATCGTCATCAGTTCGGAGTTGGTCGCGCCGGCCAGAAACGGACGAATCGTCAGCGGAGCCTCGGCTTGGCCCATGAAAATGCTGGCGGCCACATTCGTACTCTCGGCACCGCTAGTGCCCATGGTCCGTTGCATGATCCACGCGACAGCTTGAATGACGCGCTGCATCACGCCGATGTGGTAGAGCACCGCAAAGAACGCGCTGACAAAGATGATCGTCGGCAGCACGGAGAAGGCGAAGATGCCGAGCGTGCTATGCGGATCGCCCAGCGGCCCGAAGACCATCGTCGAGCCATCCGCAGCATGGCCAAGCATCGACGTTACCGCGTTGCTGGCTGCCTGTAACAGATGCTGGCCGTACGTCCACCGGATGACTAGAAATGCGAAGACGACCTGCAACCCCAGACCCCACGCCACGGTGCGCCAGCGAATCGCCCTTCGATTGCTGGAAAACGCATAGGCTAGTCCGAGAAATGCGATGAGTCCGAGAAGTCCGGTAAAACGTGCCAAGCTGCTCTCCCTTACGATGCGCTCCGCACGGATCGGTGAATGGCTGCGGGGTTACGGAGCGTGGTTTGAGTGTAAACAATCGCGCTCACTTGCCGCGAATCAATTCGTCCAATCATTCAAGCAGTTTGGCAGGGGAATGTACAAGTGTAGGCTCCGATCAGTATGCTCGGAGAGTGCCGTTCGGGGCGGAGAATTTCATGCGGATAAGAAACATGGTTCTTGCGGTTCTGTTCTCGATTGCGTCGATCAATGCCTGCGCGCAGTCAGCCTCACTGCCGTCGCTACCAGAAGTTCCCGTCGCCAAGGTGCCCGCCCAGACGCAGAGCGTGCCAGTGTTGCCGGAGGCGCCCGAACCGATTGCGGGTGACTCCTGGTACGCGCCGCTTGCTGAGGGCAAAAGGCCGCAGAGTTTGAAACTGAAGACCGAGTCGTACCTAGTGGTGACGTTTGGCCCACGTGCAATGATCTCGCCAGCCTTTTCGGCTGCACTGAAGATGGCGCGACCGCCTGCAGGCTATCCGCGCGAGTGGCTCGACGGCGGAGCGGCTTTTGGTAGAAATTATGGTGCGGCTCTGGGCAACCGCGTCGCGCTGGAGACGGGGCGTTACGCCGCCGGAGCGCTGCTGCATGAGGACTTTCGCTACCGTCCATCGGGCAAGCAGGGTGCCTCGCGACTCTTCTACGCCCTCGGCTATACCTTTGTGGATCGCAACGACAGCGGCCACAGAACGCTGGCCGTGGCGAACTTTGCCGGAGCCGCCGCCGGAGGATTCGTCGGCAACCTGTATATGCCGGATGGATACAACTCGCCTGGCGATGGAGCGCAAAACTTCGAGGGTCGGTTCGTCGGATTTGCGATGACCAACGTGACGCGCGAGTACGCCCCGGAGATATTCAGAGCGACCCGCAAACTGCACGCACCCTTCCCGCGCATCCCGATGCCAGAGTGGTGGACCAAAAACCTCACCGTCTCCAGACCATGATTTATTTATCAACGCGCCATTGATAGGTATTCTTCAGGTCTTGAATGCGATAGCGAGTTTCTGCCTCCATGCAGGCGTAGTAGACCATTGGCGCGGCAGATCCCCCCGAATATAGAGCCTTCTCTGCCTGGCAGGTGGAATCGCGAAACTGTATCCAATAGCGTTGCGCAGTTCGAAGTTGTACTGCCTCGTCGGTGGCGAGAACCTTCAGCACATCCTGATAGGTCTGGTTGAGTTCCTTATCCCGTAGCTTCGACGTATCGATGAAGCATTGCGTCTCTTCGGCGTTGCCGCCAACCATCGGCTTATTGCAGGGGGAATCGTCCGCATTCATATGCTGTGCCTTGCAGATGCCAGAACAACAAATGATGAGTGCGATTGACAGCATTAACTGAATGCATCGTTGGATACCGAGGTTTCGTGAACAGGGAATTGCCATATAGCCTCCTCAAATTATTTGTTGGAGCTAGCGATTATCTCGCGGACGAGCGGAATCGGCGTGGGTGCGGCACTGGCGATATAGAGCGTCTCACGCAGCATCGCTTCGGGCTCGTCTAATAACGCGGCGTCCTCGCTGAAGAGCGTGACCAGTGGCTGACCGATGGCAATGCGGTCGCCGAGCTTGGCGTGCATCTCTATGCCCGCGTGTGCGCTGACTGGCGCGCCGGGATGCGTTCGTCCTGCGCCCAGCCGCTGCACCGCCCAGCCTATCTTGGTGCAGTCCATCGACACCAAAAATCCTGCGCGGTCCGCGCTGATTGTGCGTTTGGCCGTTGGCTTGTGGAACGCAGCAGGATCGGAAAAGGCCGCCATAACTCCAGCAAAGTCCTCCGTCTGCAACTCGGCCATCTGTAGAAAATTCCTGTAAGCCGTGCCGTCGGCCAGCAGTTGCGCGGAGAGCTTCGCGCCAGCTTCGGACGTTGCGGCCTTGCCGCCGAGGTACAACATCCACCCGGCCAGCGTGTGCGTAATCGCCAGCAGGTCCGCCGAGAGGCGCAGCTTCTCCGTAGGTAGGGTGAAGTCGTACTCTGGTGAAAAGTGCTTGAAGATCTCAATACACTCCTGTACCTCGACCCAGTTGCCCGCGAAGCGACCTAGCGGCTGGTCCATCGAGGTCATCAGCGCGACGGTGCGCGTGCCGGCCAGTTCGCCGGTATCGACCATGAGGCGAGCGAGGAGCTGTGCGTCGTCGTAACGCGCCAGAAACGCGCCCGACCCAGTTTTCACGTCCAGCACCAGCGCATTCAAACCCGCCGCCAGCTTCTTGCTCATAATGCTGGCCGTGATGAGGTGGGGCGACTCGACCGTGCCCGTGTGGTCGCGCAGCGCGTACAGAATGCGGTCGGCAGGCACCAGCGTCGGGGTCTGCCCCGCCATTGCAAAGCCGCACTGACGCGTGATGGCGAGCAACTCCGCCAACGCAAGTTGGGTGCGAAAGCCGGGAATCGTCTCCAGCTTGTCCAGCGTTCCGCCGGTGTGTCCCAGCGAGCGGCCAGAGATCATCGGGTCACAGAGTCCTGCCGCTGCAACAATCGGCGCGATCAGCAGTGAGGTCTTGTCGCCCACGCCGCCGGTCGAATGCTTGTCGACCACGAAAGCGCCCAGCGATGCGGTGTCCAGTGTCTCGCCCGAGTAGCGCATGGCTTGTGTTAGCGCGGCCAGTTCCCGCGCGTCAAGACCACGAATCAAAATCGCCATCAGCAGCGCAGAGGTCTGCGCGTCGGTCGGCGTGTCATTGGGCGAGCCCCGTTCGACAAGCGCACGAACGAAGCCATGAATCTCGTCGTAGGTCAGTGCAAGCCCGTCGCGCTTGTGTTGGATCACGTCGATCAGATGTATTGCCACGCTTCGATTCTATGCGACGGGACGAATTATTTGACCCCTGCTATTGACATTCTGAGCGCAGCAAAGAATCCCCACGTTATTCGCGAGCCAGATTGAACGCCGCGGGCAGCAGCGCGCCCAGTGTGGTCCAGACCGTCTCGCCATTCGTGTTGGGATAGAAGACCGCCGTCTCCGACCCACCGAACTCCAAAATCGTCTGGCGACAGGCGCCGCAGGGAGACGATGCCTCGCCGTTCAGGTTGACGATGGCGATTGCGCGCAGGCGAATTCCGGGGCCGTAGAGCGCGATCGCCGCTACAATCGCCGACTGTTCGGCGCACGTGCTAAGCCGGTAAGATGCATTCTCGACGTTGGTTCCTGCAACCACCTCGCCTGGTTGCTGAGCGTCTGCATACAACAGCACCGCCGCGCCCACGCGAAAGTGGCTGTATGGTGAGTATGAGTTTGTCGCTGCGTCCGTAGCACGCTCGTGCAACAGGGCGATCTCACCCTGCGTCAGCGCCGTAGCTTGAGTAGCCACCGTAGTCTGAGCGAGTGCAGCGTTGTGCAAACGATCTGCGTTATTGGCCATTGCGTTGCCTTGAGCCTGAAGGCTGTAATGCAATGAAGTGCTCAATGTTGCAAATGGTGCGCCCGAGAAGATTCGAACTTCTGACCTACAGCTTCGGAGGCTGCCGCTCTATCCAGCTGAGCTACGGGCGCATTTTATATATCAGTTACATGGCAATTTGGCGTTCCCACAAATTCCCACGCTGCGTTATCACAATAGTATCTCTCCACCGTTGCGGGAGATCCACCACGCATGATGGAAAGCAGGAGCATGTGTTGAGTATATCAGCCATCTACGATACGGCGATTCGTACTCTTATCCAACTCTAAGGTGGCCTGAAGGACGCTGCATGTTGGGATGCAGAAGGGAGAAAATGGAGCCGATGAGCGGAGTCGAACCGCTGACCTACTGATTACGAATCAGTTGCTCTACCAACTGAGCTACATCGG
>CAZPZL010000126.1:1080-7245 GCA_964590925.1 uncultured Granulicella sp. | reverse complement strand
CCGTAAAGTAGTAGCAGCTTGGCGATGCTGTTGTGGCGCACTGCGGCATCGAGTCGGCTGCGGTGGAAGATAGAGCCGGGCCATTGAAGGTGAGGTTGTATCCGAAGGTCATCATCTGAGTTCCTTCGATGCGCAGTCCGGTTTGCAGATGCAGCTTGCCGAAATCGATGGTATTCATCCAATAGCCGCTGGTAATGCGCTCGACATAGTGAAAGAGATTTGGATAGATGTCGGCTGCGGTCTTCTGTTGATCGATGGTTGACGAGTTCACAACGGATGAGTTTGCAGCCGTGGTGAAGTTTGAGACCGGGCCGTACTGCCCGCCGAAGTAGTTTCCGCCGAAGTAGTCGGTGTTGTTGAAGGTGTCTTGAAGTTGCGTCATCAAAGGAGCGGAGCTTCCAAAGTTGTCGTAGACGGTCTCGGTTGAGTCGGAACTCTTGTGACCATTGCTGATCTTGAAGCCTGTCTCAAAGGTGCCGAAGTGACCGTGCGAACTGTAGCTCTTGGCATAAGAGGTCTGAGCGGCCAGATCAAGTTCGGCATCAAGTCCCTTGGAGATGGTGATGTCCTTGAACTGCCAGTTGGCGGGATTCAGTAAAGGCGAGGTGTTCGTGTTGTCGCAGGAGCCAAAGTGCGGGTGATACAGATCGGTTTGCGCGGACGGAATATAGTTGCAATACATCGTCGGGCCAACCCAGGAAAAATCTGCCTTGGGATTTCCCGCCGAGTCAACTTCATACGAGCGCGAGGCCGAGATCTGATAGGTAAAGAGCGAGTCCTGATGCACAGTGCGCCCGCCAAGAATTATTGTTCCCACAGATGCATTTGGACGTTTGCTCGATGTATAGAATTTTGGACTAGATGACTTGGTCGCGACGGAAGGAAGAACCGGATTGGCCGCTGTACCGGTGATGGCTGTCGATACCGGCGAGTAGTACCACTTGTCGCCCCAGTCCTTTAGATCGGAATAGAATCCATGGGCGTAAATCGTCGTATTACCATCGACGCGATAGTCTGCGCTGCCGTCGAAGCCGTAGCGTGTGCGGTAGTAACGATACTCGCGTATCGTATTGCTGTCATAGAATGGCATGGACATGGTCGAAAGTGGATCAAGCGCAGGCTGAATGTTGTCGATGCCGCGACCGTTGTAGTCGAAGACCGCATTGCCCAGCAGGCCAAGCCGCTTGCTCTCGCCAAGGCGCTTGCCGACGGTTCCGCCAAATGCGTAGGAGTCGCGCCCATTCATGATGTTGGTGTAGCCGCCATTGCCGTAGAGGTTGATGGTTGGTTGCTCGCCTGCTTCTTTGGTGCGCAGGTTCACCGAGCCGCCGATGCCATTGCCATCCATGTTCGCCGAGAGCGTCTTGTTCATCTGGATCTCATCGACCATGTCGGATGGAATCACGTCCAGTCGCACCTGGCGCACCGATGGCTCTGGCGCAGGAATAGTAATTCCATCGACGGTAACATTTGTCAGGCGCGGCTCGGTTCCACGCACCTGAATGTACACGCCTTCGCCTTCGATACGATAGAGCGTAACAGAGGGAAAGCGTCCAATAGCATCGCCGACATTTGCATTGGGCAGGCTGGTGATAACCTCGGCGGGTAGCACTTGTAGGAGATTGTCCGCTGTGCGCGTCTCGTTGATAGCCTCTGCCTCACCGTGCGCGCGCTCCGCAGTAACAAGAACCTCTTCGCTCGATGAGGCGACCTTCAGCCTCAAACTCAGATTCAGAGCCTGTCCTGCAGCCAGCGCAACATCGGTTGACTGTGGCTCAAAGCCGATGTAGGAGACCGTCAGCGTGTACTTGCCAGCAGGAACCTCGGGCAGGCGAAACTCTCCCTGCGCGTTCGATACAACGGTGATTGCAAGCGGCGCAAGTTTCAATTGCGCGCCGGGAACCGCCGCTCCCTGTGAATCGACGACTATCCCTGCGATCAGTCCTTTGATCGGCTGATTTGCCCCCGGTGTTGCGGCGCTCATCTCTGCCGCGCTCGATTCCGCTAGCAATGTCTGCGCAACTGCCGACGTAGAGAGCAATGCTAGTACGAATAGCAGACAGTATGTGACCAATATTTTGTGAGAGCGTCTCTCAATCCGTGAAGAAATGGAGTGGAGCGTGAATCGATCAGCCAAAGTAAATTCTTGCATGAGAACCTCGTAGATCGGAATCTGTGCGCGCGAAAGCCGCTTAGTGAATCGGAAATATGGAACCGGATAGGCTGAATGTATGAGAGCCGTATGAATACAGATTCATCGTCCTGTAAATAAATCCTGAGATAGCAATTCCGGCTGGATTCATAGCACTGTAATAAACGATGAGTAGTTTGAAGATATAGATTTCTACAAGTCACTCGATGAAATTGCCCACAAACTTACGCATTCTCGTCATCGAAGACGACCTTCGCATGGTTGAACTTTTGCGAACTGGGCTCTGGGAGCATGGCCATTCCATCGTTACAGCGACCACGGCCGAGCAAGGCCAGCAGCTTGTGGATTCTGAGAACTTCGATGCCATCGTGCTCGATATCGGCTTACCCGGGCGCAGCGGATACACTATTGCACAGCATCTGCGCTCGCGTCCTAATCGCCCCGCCATCGTCATGCTCACCGCGCTGAATCAGGAGGACAATATCGTCGTTGGTTTGGATGCGGGCGCAGACGACTACCTCACCAAGCCCTTCTCATTCCCAGAGTTGATCGCACGCCTTGGCTCTGCTGCGCGTCGCGCTCGAATCGCTGCAACCAACGACTTCTGCTTTGGTCCATTTCGTCTGGACACTGCGAATCGCCGTCTAGTATGCAACCGAATTGAGATTCACATCACACGCAGCGAATATCTACTTCTGCGGTGTCTTGCTCTTCATCGCGGAGAGATCGTCTCCCGACGACAACTTATGCAGGCGATCTGGGGTACTACAATAATCAGCCACGGCGCGCTGGATACATTGGTCAACACTTTGCGCGAAAAGCTCAATGAAGAACAGGTTGGACTGATTACCACTGCGCGTGGAGTCGGTTACACATTGGTGGAAGACGCGGACTTATAACTGAATATGACAATGAGGCTCAAAGCGCAGACTGCACATCTTCCTCTTCGTGTACGACTTACGCTCTGGTACTCTCTCGTCTTTGCGGCAGCTCTGTTCTGCCTTGGATTCGCCTGCCTGTGGATGGTGCATCGAGCCATCAATGACCTCGAAGACAATGAGCTTCAGCAGCGCGTACGCAGCGTTCACCGATTCATTGCGGCTCGTCCAGCGCATGAGTCTCCTGCCGATCTGCGTGACGCCATTACCGCTGCGTATGATGTAAGCCACGGCAATAAGTGGCTACAAATCATTGATGAGGACGGCAACTGGCTCTATCGTTCGCCGCACGTCGCCAGTGCCTACCCAAGACTGCTCTCTCCGCAGCAAGCTCCCGAGGATGGGACCTACTTCAATTACGTTGCCGAATCAATCCATGTTCGTGCACTGATCAAACCCATCAGCGTCCACGGCGTTCGCTACACTGTGCAGACTGGTCTCACTCTCAGCAAGACTCTCGCGATCCTATCCAACTTCCGCATTCAGCTCTTCCTGTTGACAGTGTTGGGGCTGCTCTTGTCCTCGCTAGCTGGCTACTTCATGAGCCGTAAAGCGCTCACGCCAATCGCTGCCATCGCCGACGAGGCGCAGCGCATTAACGACAAGAATCTTAGCCTCCGCCTACCCGACTTACAGACCCACGATGAACTTGCTGCTCTCTCAAATACTCTTAATCAGATGCTCATCCGCATCGAGGCCGGTTACCAGAGCGTACGCTCTTTCACCGCTAACGCCGCACATGAACTGCGTTCCCCCGTCGCTTTGCTGCGTACTGAAACCGAGGTCGCTCTCGCGTTTCCGCGCGACGCCGCCTACTACCGCGAGACCTGTGAGCGAGTCCTGCACAACTCCGTACAGATGACTCGTCTTATCGACCAGCTTCTCTCGCTTGCCCGCGCCGACGCTGGTGTCGAGGTGCTCCGCTTCGATCCTGTCAATCTCCCCGACCTACTCGACGAAGTTGCCACTGAGTGGATCGAGCGTTTTGCCGAAGCCCACATTCAATTCACCTGCAATTTAGGTTTGCATGAGCTCTGGGTCGAAGCGGATTACATCGCTCTCAAGCGCCTGCTGAACATACTGCTCGAAAACGCCTGGCGGTACACTCCTTCAGAAAAGTCCGTTGCCCTTACATTCAGCGAGCAGATACAGAGTTCAGATCGGGTTGCGGTGGAGATCAGCGTTGCAGATACAGGCATCGGCATCTCTCCCGAAAATCAGCTTCGTATCTTCCAGCGCTTCTGCCGTATTGCGCAGCCTCTGCATGGCGACTTCACCAGCAATGGCCTCGGGCTCGTTCTGGCTCAGTGGATCGCCGAACGCCACGGCTCCACGATTACGCTACAAAGCTCCACCGGTCAGGGAAGCCGCTTCTCTCTGTCGCTGAACAGTATCCCCGCAGACCAGAAGCCGACCGGACACTCATCGATTCGGCTCACCATGAATGCCAACGAAACAACTTGTTCATCCAATGTGGCTTGAAGCCAAGTGCAATATCGATCGGGATCAGTTCCCATATACGCCGCAGGCGACGGCCGACTCGAATTCATTAGTCGGTGAGTCATCACAGTCGCAATGACCTTTCATAGATCAATCCTTCGAGGCATGTGGAGCTTTTTGTGTTGCAGTGTCATTATGCAGTCACTGAGGCTCTGCGGAGCCCAATCCGGAGAGGCTATCCATCACAAAATTTGTATTTTCGATCAAATCTCCGGTTGAAGGGCAGCCACTACGGCGTCTCTGGCATCTCTCCCTCCATGCTCGGGATCTGACGTCCGTGCGGATCGATTTTGGGGTGGCCCAGCTTAGCTGCAATCCGCTCTTCAAAGCGCTCGGAGATGAAGTGCTCCAGTCGCTCGGCCTCCTCATGCACCTCATCGATTGGATAATCCAGGATCTCAGACAGAAATGTCTCGATCAACCTATGGTGGCGTAGCACTTCCAGAGCGCGGCGCTTCCCTACAGACGACAGGCACACACCGCGATGGCGCTCATACTCCACCATCGGAGTCAAGGCAGCGGCCAGCTTCTGCAGCATGTTTGTCACCGAGGCTGGTGCAACTCGCAACCGCATGGCGAGCGCCTTGATGGTCACACGACACTCATCCGGTCCTCCTAGGTAGAGGATTGCTTTCAGGTAATTGTCGACCGATTCGGTGTTGTTATTCACTCGTCGGGATGCAGACATTTTTCCTCTTCGAAAGCATTTTCAGTGATTGCGTAATGTGTTTTGCAGCGAGCAAAAGCAGATTTCACCGCTCCGCTGCTGATTGAAGGCAAATTGGGTCTATAGCAAATCCGAATCAGTTTGACCCTTTGCTCATCTTTAGGTATACCTGAATTTAGGTTAACCTAAATTAATCGTACTACGCTGTTGGGATCGGCACGGAATACGATTTGGCTCGACTCTACTGTGAAGAAGAATGGCCGAATCACTGCAAACGCGAAACCTTCCTGAGACCCCCGTAAAGCCGGTGGTCCCTCCGCTCGCACCCTCTTCATCTCCCGCGACGGATAATGACTCCGTGCGCGCGTCTCGCAGTGGCTTTTTCTCCCATCTCAGTCGAGCCGAGATGTGGACCTACTTTGGACCAGCCTTCGTCGCCTCGGTCGCGTACATCGATCCGGGCAACTTTGCCACCAACATCCTTGGCGGAACGCAGTTTGGCTACCGTCTTCTCTGGGTATTGCTCTGGTCCAATGCCATGGCGATGCTCATCCAGTATCTTGCCGCCAAGTTGGGAATTGTCACCGGACTCACCCTGCCGCAGAACTGCCGCAAGCACTTTTCGCGACCCACCACGATGATCCTGTGGATCGCCGCCGAGATCGCTGCCGTAGCCACTGACTTGGCAGAGTTTCTCGGCGCCGCCATCGGACTTGATCTTCTCTTTGGCCCGTTGCTGATCGCCCACGGCTTCACCCAGACAGAGGCATTGCTGACCGCCGCGCTTGTTTCCACTGTACTCGTCTTTGCAATTCTCGCATTGGATCTTGCCGGATTTCGTTGGCTGGAGCGCGGCATTATGGCCTTTGTCGCCATCATCGGCGTCTCCTACGCATTTGAGATATTTC
>CAZPZL010000126.1:0-1070 GCA_964590925.1 uncultured Granulicella sp. | reverse complement strand
CCAGACTGGAAGCTAGCGACGCTCAACACACTGTTGCCCACGCTCGACCGTTCCAGCGCGCAGAACTTTCACGACAGTATTTACGCCGCCGTAGCCATGCTGGGCGCTACCGTCATGCCGCACGTCATCTATCTTCACTCTGCTCTGGTGCAGCCGCGCCTGAAGGAGCTGACCGGTTCCGCGTTTCCCGCCACCGAGACGCTTGAGCGCATTGAAGCGCGCAATCAGTCAACACAACTTCCGCGCCGCGCCATTCTCAGTCGATTTCTGCGTTACGAGCTGGTCGCCGTCTTTGTCGCGATGAACGGCGCATGGCTGATCAACTCCGCCATGATTCTGATGGCCGCCGTCGCCTTCGTCCACGCCACCAACCTGCAACCTACCATCGAAGATGCCTACCGCACGCTCGGCCCGCTCTTCGGTCGTCTAGCTGCCACCGTCTTCGCCGTTGCTCTGCTTTGCTCGGGTCTCTCGTCGTCGACCGTTGGTGTCATGGCGGGACAGGTGATTATCGAAGGCTTTCTCGACATCAAGTTCCCCATCTTCCTGCGCCGCTCCATCACCGTTATTCCGGCTATTGTGATCATCGCCATGGGTCTCGAACCGCTGCGCATTTTAGTTCTTTCTCAGGTGGTTCTGAGCTTTGCCCTGCCCTTCGCGCTGATCCCGCTGCTTCTGCTCACCAGCCGCGTGGACGTGATGCAGAGCTTCGCCAGCGCGCGCCGTATGAGAATCGCTGGATGGGTAACGACCGCCCTCATCATTGCACTGAATGCAATTCTGCTAGGTCAGCTCGCCTTCAGCCGCTAAAAGGAAACACAAGTCCACAGCCTTCCCTGGATGGCTACGCCTCTGCCCGCTTGAAGTTGTCCATCAATGGATGCCTCATCCTTGCGGTGTACCCGTTCTTGCCGCTAGGGAACCTCTGCACAGGTGGGAATTTAGTTGTTGGCAAGATGTGTTTAGGTGAATTGCTGGATTACAGCGCGTTCTGAGGCTACAAGTGTGTTGTCAGGCGAGGCCGTCCGTGGGCGTCGAATCGAGTCTGTCTGGAGGGCATTCTCTGGATC